>JAQXLO010000097.1 GCA_029012165.1 Oscillospiraceae bacterium
GAATCCTGCCCGAAATTCCGCAGTGCGCCTCGATGCTGAAGTCCGTGCGCACGGTGCTTCGGGAACGGCATTTTCTTTTGGCGGGGGCGAGAATCTATACGCATCTTGCCATGCGCATGCAGTACAGAAACACAGACCTGCATCCCGATGCGCTGGTGTTCGCACAGCTTCAGGCGTATTGGGACAGGAGCATCCGCTTCATGCCGAAGCTGTCGGGTGAATACGATGTCGCCATAAGCTTCATGTGGCCGCACCATTTTGTCGCAAAGAACGTCAAGGCAAAAGCCAAATTCGCATGGATTCATACCGACTATACCAAGGCGGAGCTCAACCACGAAAAAGACGCCGCTGTTTGGTCGGCGTTTGACCGCATTGCCGCCGTGTCCGACGAATGCGGCGAAGCGTTTTTGCAGGTCTATCCACAGTTTCGGGACAGAATAGTGACGGTGGAGAACATCTTGCCGAAATCGTTTGTCGAGACATCTGCCGTCGCATTTATGCCGCAGGAGATGCAGGGAGAGGGCTATACGCTGTTGACCGTCGGCAGATTCTGCCATGCAAAAGCATTTGACCGTGCAGTGCGTGTGTGCCGCTTGCTTAAGGATCGGGGAGCGAAGCTTCGCTGGTTTGCTTTGGGTTACGGCAGTGAGGAAGAAGCGACCAAAGCGCTTGCCAAGGAACTGGACGTGGAGGATATGTTTATTTTCCTCGGCAAAAAAACCAATCCCTACCCGTATATGGCGGCGTGTGATTTGTATGTCCAGCCCTCCCGCTACGAGGGGAAAGCCGTCACGGTTCGAGAGGCGCAGATGCTCGCACGACCCGTGCTGATTACGGATTTCACCACGGCACGAAGTCAGGTCCGGGACGGCTTTGATGCGCTGATTGTGCCGCAGGATGAAGAAAGCATTGCCGATGCCGTGGAGCGAATGCTCTCGGACGAAGCGCTGCGCCGGACACTTTCCGACAACACAAAACAGTGCGACTACGCCAATACGGGCGAGGTCGAAAAAATTTATCAGATGATCGGGGAATAGGTATGCATTTCAAAGACAAGAATGCGCTGAGTGAATGCATTGCGGCTGACCTGTACCGCTACAGCGGGCGGACGGACAAAAAGACACTGCGCAAAGTGCGCCGCCGCAGTGCGGGTTTTCGCTTTACCTACTATATGCGCCTTTGCACCTACACACGGCAAAGACCCTTGTTAAAGTATACACTTTTTCCCTTCTATAAACAGAGAATGCGCCGGGCGGCGGGCAAGGTGGGCATCGAACTGCACGAGCTGACCGAGGTCGGCAAGGGCTTGCACATTGCCCACGGCGGCTGCATCGTCGTGCACAGCGGCGCCGTGCTGGGGGAAAACGTCTGTCTGTCGCAGGGTGTGACCATCGGACAGACGCTCAAAAACGGCGAAGTCTGCTTGCCGGTCATCGGCAACCGTGTCTATATCGCACCGGGCGCCAAGGTGATCGGCGGCGTACACGTCGGCAACAATGTCGCCATTGGCGCCAACGCCGTGGTGACCCACGATGTGCCGGACAATGCGGTCGTGGCAGGGATTCCGGCACGGGTACTGCATATGGGCGGCGCAGGGGAATATGTCACGAACCCGTGGGAAGCGGAGGCGGCGAAATGACGGCGAAGGTGTCACTCATTATCCCTATCTACAATGCGGAAAAGTTTTTGCGGCCGTGTCTCGATTCTGTGGCGGCGCAGACGATTTTTGACGAGACGGAAGTGTTGCTCGTGGACGACGGCTCGACGGATGCGTCGGGCAAACTCTGCGACGACTTTGCCGAAAACCACACGAACGTTACGGTGATTCATAAACAAAACGGCGGCGTCAGTGCCGCACGAAATACGGGAATCGAACGAGCCGGCGGCAAATATATCGCCTTTGCCGATGCGGACGATCTGTTGATGCCCGAGATGCTGGAAAAACTGTACACAGCCGCCGAACAGACGGGTGCAGAGATGTCGTTCTGCGCCTTTGAGCATCCGTACCCGGACAAGGATGTGACGATTACCTATCCTTTTTCGGAAAATACTCTGCTCGATAAAAAGACGATTTGCACGCAGATCGCGCAGTTTATGATCGTGGACGAGTCGTTCAACGCCTTGTGGAATAAGCTTTTTTTGCGTCAAACCGTGCAAAAAAACGGCATCACCCTCACCGAGGGCAAAAAGTATGCCGAGGACAGGGAGTTTGTTTTGCGGGTGCTGGCAGTGATTGACGGTGCGTGCTATGTGCCCTATGTCGGCTACTATTACCGCTATGTGGAAACGGGCGCCATCCAAAAGCCCCGCACGGATTACGGAGAGCGGATCGTGGAGCAGCATCGAGATGACTGCCGCAAGTTTGCCGCACTGGGCATCTCGGAGAGCGAGGTTTGCCGTATAGGCGCAGGTTGTCTGTGCGCAAGGGTCGTCGGAGCGCTGTCCTTTGCCGAGAACAAGCTTCGGGGCAATAATCGCCGTATAGTGATGCGTTCCATTTTGAACGATACGGCGCTCACAGAGCTTGTCGATACCGTCATTGCCGATGCTTCGATTTCAAGGTTTCAAGCTCGTATCCTACACCATATGCGCCGCAAAAGCATAGCGGGTATCCGTCTGACATTTGCGACAATGCGTGTGAAAGTATCGCTTTACAATCTGCTGAAAGGACGAAAATGAGTATGGCTTCTGTTCGCTTTACCGTATTTACGCCCGTATATAACCGCCGCCACACGATTCACCGTGTGTTTGACAGCTTGATGCGTCAGACGTGCAAGGATTTCGAGTGGCTGGTGATTGACGACGGTTCTACGGACGATTTGGAACCGCTGATTCGGGAATATGAGAAACAGGCGGATTTCCCCGTGCGCTATTACTATAAAGAAAACGGCGGCAAACATACGGCGTACAATATGGCGCTCGGACTGATGCAGGCGCCGTATTTCACAATCTTGGATTCGGACGATGCCTTTACAGATGATGCCGTAGAAAAAATGCTTTTAGGCTGGGATTCGATTCCGCCGCAAAACAGAGAGCAGTATTGGGGCGTGGTCGGTCACTGTATCGACGCAAAAACGAATGCGCTTATCGGTGAGTATTTTCCGGAGAATGCCAACGACAGAACCGAGCCTTTGCAAACCAAGGGCGACAAGACATCGGCACTGCGGGCGGATATAGCAAAACGCTTTCCGTTCCCCGAACCCGAGGGAACGACATTTATTACGGAAAGCGTTGTTTGGAACAAGATTGAAAAAGAATATAAGCAGTATTATATAAATTATGTATTCAAAATCGTATACCTGAACGAGCCGGATTCTCTGACGATTGCGTGGTACCGTGACCATGTGCAGGAGGGGTATCTGTCCAATTTTATTTGGAAACAGTCCATCATCAACGACGTGGGCTTGCACGGTGTCGGCGATTTGCGCACGCTGGTGCAGTATACATTCTACGGCACGATGTGCGGCAAGAAGTTTTCGGAAATTGTCGGCGGATTACACAAGCCGCTGTACCGCATCTGCAGTGCAGTGCTGTTTGTGCCGGCAAAGCTTTTGAGCCTTTACCGCAAACGGTCAAACAAATCCAAGCAGTAGGAGTATATTATGCGAGAAATCCATACGAAAGAAGATTTTCGGTATTTCGTGCGGGCGGACTTGTGCCGTTACGGTTACGGCGTGTCCCGCAAGGCGTTTCGACAGGCGAAAAAGTTTGTGCCGGGCTTTCGGTTTACCTATCAGCTGCGCCTGTGTGACTACCTGTCCAAAGCACCTGTTTTTAAGCGACCGTTGTTTTATCTTGCCAACGCCCGACTGGAACGCTACAAATTCAAGTACGGCTTCGACATCGAGTACAGCACGAAAATCGGCGCAGGTCTGCATTTGAGCCATTGGGGCGGTGTGGTGATCAACCCTGCCGTTGTCATCGGTGAAAACTGCAACCTCTCCCAGCAAATCACCATCGGTGTGGACAGCAAGGAGGGGATGGATGCGGTGCCGGTCATCGGTTCCGGGGTCTATATCGCTCCCGGCAGCAAGATTTTCGGAAAAATTACCGTGGGGGACAACAGCGCCATCGGCGCCAACAGCGTGGTTAACCGGGATGTGCCGCCCGGCGTGACGGTGGGCGGGATTCCTGCCAAAATCATCTCGCAGGACGATGCGTCCGGCTATGTGAAGAATATCTGTCAGGAGTGAACGCCTTGAAGAAAAAACTGCTGTTTGTGCTGCCGTCCCTGCGAAGCGGCGGTGCGGAAAAGAGCTTGGTTACGCTTTTGCAGACCATGGATCCCGCCCGCTTTGAGGTGGATTTGCTGCTTTTCCGGCGGGAGGGATTGTTCCTGCCGCTCGTCCCCGATTGGGTGAGCGTTCTGGACGGGGGAGAGGCGTACCGCATTTTTGACGGCAGTGTCCGGAATGCCTTGCTTTATTTCCTCAGGCGTGGAAATATCCGCACGGCGCTGAACCGCCTTTTGTACGCAAGGGCGCATGGCGACCCGAAAAAGTCATGGAAATATTTGTCCCGTGTTTTGCCTCGACCGAACGAGCAGTACGATGCCGCCGTCGGCTACTTGGAGGGGACGGCAACGTATTTCGTCGCCGACTGTGTAAGTGCAAAAAAGAAGATCACCTTTTTGCACACCGACTACGACCGTATTGTCTCGCAAAAAAGTATGGATGCGCCGTATTACGAACGCATGGATGCTTTTGTGGGCGTTTCGGAGCAGTGCTGTGAAAAAGCGATTGCCCATTTCCCGTTTTTAGAGGGCAGGACTGTGACGATGCACAACATCGTTTCGCCTGCCGTTATCGGTGCGATGGCGAGGCAGGGAGACGGACTTTGTCGGGAATCGAATGAAACGATGCTTCTGACCGTGGGACGCCTGTCCCCGCCGAAGGGGATCTACCTTGCGGTGGAGGCTTGCGCATTGCTCCGGCAGAGAGGGCGCAATATCCGCTGGTTCCACATCGGTATCGGGGAATTGCAAACGCAGATCGAAGCGCTGATTCGGGAAAAGCGTTTGGAACAGTGGTTTGTCCTTTTGGGCGAACGCAGTAACCCCTACCCTTATGTGGCGTCGTGTGATATCTACGTCCAGCCCTCCCGCTTCGAGGGCAAATCCATCGCCATCGACGAGGCCAAGTGCCTTGCGAAGCCCATCGTTGTCACCGATTTCGGCACCGTACACGATCAGATTCAGGACGGCGTGAACGGTCTGATCGCACCCATGTCCCCGGAGGGAATCGCCGAGGCAGTGGAACGCTTGCTCGATTCCCCGAAGATTTGCGCAGACCTGTGCGCAAATTTGCACTCGGAAAAGCTCGGCAACGAAGAAGAGATCGAAAAGCTGTACGCTTTACTGTGAGGAGAAGTTATGACAGTTGCGTTGATAATGCTTGCCCTGTTTGCCCTGTTCGTCTGTGCCGCAGCGGCGCTGGACGTTGTCCCCGCCGTGCGAAACTGGGCGGGACGGATCGGGATCGGTTCCCTGTCCCCGGAGCAGGCCGAGAAAAAAATGCAGGCAACGGCTGAAAAATGGCTGTTGAAAACGCCGTCTGTGCCGGTGAGTGACCAGACACGTTTTACCCTGCCCGAACGCATCCAAGGAACGTATAAAAGCAAAAATATACAGGCGTGGCAGCAGGGCGCACTGCTTCTGGGCGTTTTGCAAAGCGGCGATACGGAAGCCATCCATGCATTTTTAAAGAACACGCTGGAAAACGGGCAGTGGAAACAGAGCGTGCAGAGCGCAGATTTTGCGCTGCTCGCCTACGCCGTTCTGCTCGCTTCTCCCGACAAGGCGGCGATTCGCCCCGCCATGGACGAGATGTACCGCTTTCTCCAAACGGACGGCACCGTGCCGTACAACCGCAGGATTGCGGACATTCGTTTTGTGGACACGGTGGGGATGATCTGCCCGTTTTTGTGGCTGTACGCCGAGACCTACGACTGTCCCGATGCCAAGGCGCTGTGTATGCGGCAGATACGGGAATATGCCGCATATGGCGTACACGACAAGCTGTGTCTGCCGGTACACTGCTTCCGTACAGCCAACGGTGCGCCCTTGGGCATATACGGCTGGGGACGGGGCTGCGGCTGGTATGCGCTGGCTTTGTCGGAGCTGCTGTCCATGGATGCGGACGTGCTTGAACTGGCCGTTCCCTTTGCGGATGCCCTGCTTTTGTACCAGCAGGAAAACGGCGCATGGAGCCGTCAGCTTCTGTGTGAGGGCGGCGGAGAGTCCTCCGCCACGGCCATGCTCGGTTTTTTCATGGCGGTGTTGTATTCCCGCACACAGTCGGAAAACTATAAACGTTCCGCCGAAAAGGCGAAAGCGTTTTTGCGCAGTGCCACACGCACAAACGGCGCAGTGGACTATGCGCAGGGCGATACGAAGGGAATCGGGTTCTATTCCGCAAAGCTTTCCGTCATGCCGGCGGCACAGGGCTTTGCACTGCGCTTGACGGAGGTAACGGTTTGAAAAAGAAATTGTTATTCATTCAGCCGTCCATGCAGTTCGGCGGCGCGGAAAAAAGCTTGCAGACGCTTTTGCGCCTGCTGGACTTTGACAAGTATGATGTGGATTTGCTGTTGTTTCGACCCGAGGGCGAATTTTTGAAGCTTTTGCCCAAAGAGGTCAATCTGTTGTCACTTCCTGCTGATGCGCAAACGTTTGCACAGCCGATTGTTTCCGCCTGTCTGTCATTTCTGAAACAGGGCAAGGCTTCCCTTGCACTCGACCGCCTGCGCTTTTCCAAAGCGGTGCGTAAAGACGGCTCTGTGCGTATGCGTGAGCAGTACGGGTGGCAGTATCAAAAACGGGCGTTCGGTACGCTCTCGGAGAATTACGATGCGGCCATCGCTTATTTGGAGGGTGCGCCGATCTACTTCTGCGCCGACTGCGTTCGGGCAAAAAAGAAGATCGCCTATATCCACAATGATTATTCCAAACTGCAAATGGACAGAAGCTTTGACAGCGCCTATTTTGAAAAGATGGATGCGCTGGTCGTCGTTTCGGAGGAATGCGCCGTCTCTTTGCGATCCAATTTCCCGCAGTACAAGGAAAAGGTTCGTGTGATCGAAAACATTATTTTCCCCGGTATTCTCCGCACACAGGCCGACGCACAGGCCGATTTCGGCGATGACTTTGGCGGACTGCGTCTGCTGACTGTGGGCAGACTGGATGAACAGAAGGGGATCGACTTAGGGATACAAGCCTGCGCAAAGCTTGCCGACAAAGCGGATTTTCGCTGGTATGTTTTGGGTGAGGGTCCCGAACGGGAGAAGCTTGAGCAAATGATTCGGGACAATCACTTGGAAAACCGTTTTATCCTTTTGGGCACACGGCTCAATCCGTATCCGTATCTGCGTGCGTGTGATGTGTATGTCCAGCCCTCCCGTTTTGAGGGGAAATCCATCGCTCTGGAGGAAGCGAAGTGCCTCGGAAAGCCCATCCTGACCACCGCTTTCACCACCGTGGCGGATCAGATCACGGACGGCGTCAACGGTTCTGTGGCGCAGATCGACTCGGAGGATATCGCTCGGCGACTGTCGGAACTGCTTTTCCATGGCGAAATTCGTCAAAAATACACACAAGCGCTGCAAAATTATTCCGGCAACACGGAAGAATTGGAAAAATTTTACGATTTGCTAATTTAATTTACAAATACTTCTTGCAAAGTGACAGCACTCTATGATAAAATATATACTCTGGATAATATGGGGTGAGCAGATTTGATAGACCTGCATTCCCATATCCTTTTCGATATTGACGACGGACCGGACAGCCTGTACGAGTCCATGCGGCTGTGCGAGATGGGCGTGGAGTTCGGGATCGACCGCATCGTGGCGACCTCGCACCTGTACAAGCCCGAGGATATTGCCCACTTCCTGCGCCGGCGCAACGACCGCATTTTGCGCCTGCGTGAACAGATCGACAAAGCGCAGCTGCAGCTTCGCATCTATCCCGGCGCAGAGGTGTTTGTCAACGACGACATCTTCTATGCGCACCATCTGGACAAGGTTACGCTCAACAACAGCCGGTATCTGCTGGTCGAGTTTGACTTCCACGGCTTGAGCGGACGGCGGCTGATCCACTATGTGGACGAGATATTCCGCATCGGACTGGTGCCGATCATCGCCCATCCCGAACGCTACAGTTATCTGCAGCGGGATCACAGCTTGGTGGACTATCTGGTGGAGCGGGGCGCACTGTTTCAGGTCAATGCGGACAGTCTCGCAGGTCGAACGGGATATGAGGAGTTTGATCTGGCGTACCGTATGGTACGGCACAATGCGGCGAGTTTTATCGCCACGGACGCCCATTCGCATTTGGGCAGAAAAAATGATATGCTGCGGCTGATACAGGACTTTCCGCCGGATATTCACCGGGAGAGTCTGGATTATATGCTGTACGAAGCACCGTTCTGCGTATTGGCCAACAAGGAGCTGCCGCCGATTCGGCGCACCTCCATACGCAGATACCGATACGAAGAGTAAATCAGGAAAGAAGGAGATCTCATGCAAGAGAGAATGGATATGCCGGGTTCCTACGGCGGAAACGGCGGGAACGGCGAACGCGGCGCCGCAGGCGGAAACCTTTTGGGCAATATTGACATCATGCGCCTGCTTAAGCTGATGCTGCGCAAGCTCTGGGCGGCGCTTTTGGTCGGTGCGATCATCGGTTCCTGCTTGTTTTTGTATACTAAAGCCACCTATGTGCGCATCTATTCCACCCAGACGACTTTGGCGTTCACCACCAAGTCCTACATCACCACCACGGACGATGAGGGCAACATCATCAGCATCAAAGAGGAGATCAAGCACTACACCCGAAACGATGCTTCCCGCTACCAGTTCCTTTTAAAAACAGACGCCATGTGCGAAAAGATCACTGCGGCGCTGGGCGGCGAATACAGCGTCAACACCATCCGCAATGCGGTCTCGGTTTCCACCACGGACGAGGCAGGCATTTTTGTCATCGAGGTCACCAGCAGCAACAAAGACCTCTGTGCCAATGCCATCGTGGTCATCATCAACGAGTTCCCGGAGTATTTGCAGCGGTTCGACAGCTCTCTGGGCATCGAGGTGCTGATCCGCCCGGCTTCCCCAACGATCACCAATGCGGATGAAGCCTTGAACAAGGGATTGATTGGCTTTGCCGCCGGCATGATTTTGGTGCTGGGCGTGGTGGTGCTGATCGACCTGCTGAGCAAGACCGTCAAAAATGCGGACGATGTGCGCAACAAGCTCAACGCAAAGCTGCTGGGCGTGATCCCCCTTGTGGAAGTGCAGAACGGCTCCATGAAGAAAAAGAAGAAGCCGAAGAACGGCGTGCTGATCACGGACGAAAGCGCTGTTACCTTCAATTTTGTGGAAAGCTTCAAGGCCATCCGTGCCAAGATCGAGAATCTGGCGTCCGACCGGGGCAGCAAGGTTTTCGTGGTCACCAGTACCTTCGAGGACGAGGGCAAAACCACCGTCTCCGCCAACATCGCCTGTGCGCTGGCGCAGAAGGGCAAGTCCGTGCTTTTGGTGGACTGCGACTTGCGTAAACCTGCCGTCATGAACGCCGTGGGCGTCAAGGACGACAAGCAGGTCGGTATGATTCCGATCATCCGCGGCAAGTCCACCTATATGGATTCCATCAAGTTCATCAAGTCCCTGGGCATCTTTGTCCTGCCCACCGGCGGCGTTACCACCAAATCCACCGAAATCTTAGACTCCCAGAAGGTCAAGGATGTCTTTGAACAGGCACGCTCCGAGTTCGACTTTATCATCGTGGATACGCCGCCTACCCATGTCGTTTCCGACAGCTTGGTGCTGAGCGATTCCGTGGACGAGATCATCTTCGTTTCCCGCTGCGACTACGCAAAGGTCAACGATATCAACGACACCTTGGAGGATATTTACAGCGCAGACGTGGACGTGGCCGGCATCGTCCTGACCATGGCGGAGGACAACGGCGGCAACAAGTACTACAAGCGCAAGGGCTACCGTTACAGAAAGTACTACAGCAGATACAGCAACAGCAGCAAGTACGGCTACAGCGGACGCTACGGCTATGGCAGCGGCTACAGCAACGGGTATGGCAATGGCTACGGTGACGGTTACGGCAACGGTTACGGCTATAGTAACGGGTACGGCTATGGCAACGGCTACGGCAATGGCTACGGGTACGGCTATGGCGGCAAAAACGGCTATGGCTATGGGTACGGACCCAGCGGCAACCAGTACGGCTACAGCAGCAACGGCGGCAAGGGCTACGGTTACGGCTATGGCTACGGCTACGGCAACAAGAACCGCCACCAGCAGATCAGCCATGACGACGAGGAGATCCTGCGCCAGATCGAAAACAGCGGTCAGGTCGGAGGCAATGTGCCCGCCGCAGAGAAGGAAAAAGGGGATAAGAAATGACCGTGCGTGAAGAGGAGACAAAGTTAGCCGTTTTGATCGACTCGGATAACGTTTCCTACACCTATGTAAAGCCCATGATGGAGGAAATTGCCCGCTACGGTACCCCCACCATCAAGCGCATTTACGGGGACTGGACAACACCGGAGTCCGCCGGCTGGAAAAATGTTCTTTTGGAAAACGCCATCATCCCCATCCAGCAGTACCGCTATACCAGCGGCAAAAACAGCACCGATTCCACGCTGATCATTGACGCCATGGATATCCTGTACAGCGGCAGTGTGAGCGGATTCTGCATCGTTTCCAGCGACAGCGACTTTACTCGCTTGGCCACAAGACTGCGGGAAGCGGGTATGCTGGTGTTGGGTATCGGCGAGGAGAAAACACCGGCGCCGTTTATTGCGGCGTGCGACCGGTTCATCTATCTGGAGATCATCGCCCCTAAGCCCGAGGAGAAGAAAAAGCCGGAGCCGCATAAGACACGAAAAACCAAGGTCCCCAAGGAGATCCGGCAGCTGGTGCTCAACTCCGTCAACGACGTGGCGGACGAGGACGGCTGGGCGTTCTTGGGCGATGTGGGCAATATGATTTTGCGCAAACAGCCCTCTTTCGACAGCCGCAACTACGGCTACAGCAAGCTGACGAACTTTATCAAGTCCCTTGGCATTTTCGAGATTGACAAGCGAGACACCTCCAACCGGGGCATCAAGCACATCTATATCCGGGACAGAGATTTTGTCCAGCGGGAAAGTAAAGAGGAATAACCTGAAAGCCGCACGAGAGTGCGGCTTTCGGTTTTTCCGAACCGTGTCTTGCCTAATTGCAAAACACGGTTTTTTGGGTTCATCACGATTTTTTGTGGGATTAAAAGTTTCGCTCAAGCCTTTTTAATGGCTTGCGGATTCCAAAGGCGGCGCCTTTGGTCGCCGACCGCAGTCGGCGAAATTCTAACAACACCAGAAGCGCAGGAGGGGAGCCAAAACAGTCCGGTGGACTGTTTTGCGTGGGGAACCCTCGCCGGGGGTTCCCCGGTGCGAAGCACAAAACCCACAATTTTCCGTGAAGAAAGTTTAAAAATTGGTTCATTCCACAAAAAACTTTGAAGGACAAAAACATAAGACAGCGGGAAAGGTTTTCTTTCCACGCTGTCTTTTTAATCTTTTAACCTTTGACGCAGAGGTTCTCCGACACTTTTACTGTGCTTTGATCGCTGCTTCGGAGCCATCCGGGTAAATGGCGTACAGCTGCGGCAGTGCGCCGGAGGCTTTCTCGTCGTTGCGGTAGTACGGCGCCGTGAGAACGATATCCCACGTCTGCGTTTCGCCATCCTTGAGGGTAAATACCTTGCTGTGCGTGCCCCACTGCTCCACGGAGGCGTCGGCATTCAACAGATAGCCGCTCTTGTAATCGTCCCGCAGGACGCCCCGCATGGCAAAATCGACAAGATCTTTGCCGGTGTTGTTTTGCAATGTGATGCGGTACGTCAGGCGCACCTCGCCGGTGCGGATCTCGTACATCTCATAGGCGCACTGCTCCCGGAGCATGACCGGTGCCTCCTGCTTGGCGCCGGAGGACAGCGCCAGCGCAACGAGGATCACCCCTGCCAGCAGGACAGCGAGCACGCCGAAGATCACGCCGATATGCAGCCAGACACGCCTGTCTTTTCTCGCAGCGGTATCCATACGATCCTCCCGTTAAAATTGAAGTGCCTTTTCGATGTAGGCGGAAAGCTCGGCGACGGGGATGCGTACCTGCTCCATGCTGTCACGCTCACGCACGGTGACGCAGCCGTCCTCCTCGGACTCGAAGTCGTAGGTGATGCAGAACGGCGTACCGATCTCGTCCTGGCGGCGGTAACGCTTGCCGATGGAGCCGGTTTCGTCGAAGTCCACCATGAAGTTCTTGCTGATCTCGTCACGAATTTCCATTGCCTTTGCGGACAGCTTTTTGGACAGGGGCAGGACTGCCGCCTTGTAGGGCGCAACAGCGGGGCTCAGGTGCAGGACGACACGGGTGTCGCCCTTTTCCGCATCGACCACCTCTTCGTCGTATGCTTCGCACAGCAGAGCTAAGACGGTACGATCCAGACCGTAGGTGGACTCGATGATGTAGGGGATGTACCGCTCGTTGGTCACGGGATCCAGATAGTCCATCTTGGTGCCGCTGTATTCCTGGTGGCGGGTCAGGTCGAAGTCGGTGCGGTTGTGGGTGCCGTTGATCTCGCCCCAGCCGAAGGGGAACAGGAACTCGATGTCGCAGGCGGCCTTGGCGTAGTGCGCCAGCTTTTCGTGGTCGTGGAAACGCAGATGCTCTGGCGCAATGCCCAGATCCTCGAAGTATTTCTTGCCGTATTCCTTGAAGTACTCGTACAGCTCGGTGTCGGTGCCCTCCTTGCAGAAGGTCTGGAATTCCATCTGCTCAAACTCGATGGTGCGGAAGGTGAAGTTGCCGGGGGTGATCTCGTTGCGGAACGCCTTGCCGATCTGACCGATGGAGAAGGGGAGCTTTGCCCGCATGGTGCGCTGGACGTTCAGGAAGTTGACATATTCGCCCTGGGCATTTTC
>JAQXLO010000098.1 GCA_029012165.1 Oscillospiraceae bacterium
GAACACATAGCCGCCATCATCGCTCGCATTGACACTGGTGGCAAACACGGCAAAGATCTTCCACTTGGAGTGGTTGTACAGCGTACTGTACTCGATGATGGGATTCTGCTTGAAGAACTCGGGATCCTCATACTTGGCCAGATCGTAAAAGACCTGCTGCCCGTCCTCGGTGGTATGCCCGTAGAGGATGGTGTTGCGGGAAAGGGTATATTTGCCGCAGCGGTAGTCCAAAAATACGTTGCCGTACTTGGTAAACTCGCCGTAGAAGTCGTTTTTCAGGTATTTGTAGCTGTCGGTCATCCCGTTGTCGGTGCTGCTCTGGACGACGACGGTGTCGATGGAGGTACCCGGAATCTTCAGGTAGCCGACGGTGTCGCTGTTGGCGGCATAAAGGGGCTTGTAGCTCTCAATCATATCGGGCAAATACTCTACACCGCCATCCCGGATGACCAACATATCAAACAGCGCCCTCGCCTCGGAAATGTACGGCTCCTGCGCCTCGGTCTGTACCTCGGTCTGCGGCTCGTTCGCAGGTTCTCCTTTGCTCAGGAAAACCATATTGCGCACGGTGAGCCCCATACACACCACAAAGACAACCAGTTCCACGGCGGATGCGGCGATGCAAGCGGTGCGAATGGTTTTGGTGCGCTTGCCGTTAAAGGTGATTCTGTGCTTCTTTTTCCTTTCCTTCTGTGTGGTGAAACATGTCTGTTCGTCCTGCAGTGCCTGCCGCAGCCGGGCGCACAGCTCCCCGGCAGACTGGATGCGGTCGGATGCCTGCACAGCCATGCCCTTTTGCAGGATGCGCTCGATGGATTTCGGGATGCTCACCATGTCCGAAATGGGGCGCAGACTGTCCTGCATCGAGCGGCTCAGGCTGTCCTCCGGCGCGACGCCGGTCAGCATTTTATACAGCGTGGCGCACACGGCATACACGTCCGTAAATGTGCCCTGCGTGCCGTGGCTGTTGTACTGCTCGATGGGCGCAAAGCCCTTTTTGAGGATGATGGACAAGGTCTTTTGATCGTACCCGTTGACGATTCGTGCGGCGCCGAAATCCAGCAGTTTCGCCTGCCCGCTTTCGCATACAAAAATGTTGTCGGGGGAAATGTCCCGGTGTACCAGTCCCGTGCGGTGAATCTCCTCCAGCGCCTGCAAGATCGGCATCATAATCCCCATGGACTGCTCCAAGGTCATTTTGCCGTCCCGGCGCAGGATGTCCTGCACGGTTTCGCCCCGCAGAAGTTCCATGACGATATATGCCGTGTTGTTTTCCTCGAAGCAGTTATGTACCCTTACCACGTTTTCCAAATGCGTGAACCGTGCAAGCCGGCGGCTTTCGTCCAGCACGTTGTTCATGCCGGATTCAAAATAGTGCCGGGATTCGTCATCGAAGCAGGAGATGTCATTGCTCCCGGTCATGCGGGCGGCAAAGGATGTGGGGAAGAATTCCTTGACGGCGACCGGGATTTCCAGCCGCTGATCCCAGGCGATATAGGTGATGCCGAAGCCGCCCTGTCCCAGCACCTTGCCAAGGGTGTAGCGGTTTTGCAAAACAGTGCCCGGTTCCAGATAGTTTTTGGAGGCGGCGCCTGTCCCGACGATATAGCCGCAATGGGGGCAGACGTCAAATTCCTCGCCGAATGCACGCATACAGCCAAGACATCTCTGCACGGTTTCATCCCTCCTTATATCACAATAAGCAGTATATCTTTTCCGCCTGCATTTGTCAACAAAAAAGGCGCCCTTTCGGCACCTTTTTTGGGAATTGTTGCCCGGAAGTTTATCTGCAGGCAATGGCAGTAACCGTGATGGCTGCGGCTGCAAGGATGGAAGCGACGATGATAGCGGTCATGGTGTTTTCTCCTTTCACAGATTTTTGCCGTGCTCAGCGGGTGGCGATCAGGGTGACCACAACGGATGCGGCGGCGATGATGATGGCGGTAACGATGAATTCCATGGTTTTTCTCCTCTCTGTTTTTCGGTCAGCGGGTAGCGATCAGGGTAACGATGACGGCGGCGGATGCCAAGATGGAAGTGACGATGATTGCGGTCATTTTTTTGTACCTCTTTCTTTTTTTATTTTCGGGGTTCTCTCTGTCCCCCTCGACACCCATACAATACCACAACCCGCACGAAATTTGTGCGGGTTGTAAAATTTGACGCATTTTATGTCATTTTTAACGAATCAGACAGTGTACATTTTTCTTGACAGGGACATATTTTTTTGGTAGTATAATGAACGGTTACGCCTCCTTAGTTAAATGGATATAATAAACCCCTCCTAAGGGTTAGTTGTGGGTTCGATTCCCGCAGGGGGTGCCAGAAACGGCGACTGCTTCGGCGGTCGTCTTTTTTTGAGCACGGCAATGCGGGGCAATCCCGTCTGCGTTATCCCGAAGCAAAAAGACCGCCTACACTTTTGTAAGCGGTCTCTGATTATTTTGAAGTTAGTCCAACAAACTGGAATTTACAGCGCAACTGCAATTTCAGAGATAGCCACCAGAGTTGCCTCTCCACTAATCACTATACGATGGTTTTCTTCCATTCTGCAATGCAAGTATCCACTGCGCTTCGATGCCTGGTACGCATAAATTTCTTTTTTATTCAGTTCTTTTGACCAATAGTCGGCAATCTGGCAATGGGCAGAACCGCAAACCGGGTCCTCTGGGATACTCAACTTCGGACAGAAGCTGCGCGATACGCAATCGGTTTCTTTTCCCATCGAAGTTGCATTTTGGATTCTTCCCTCAATACCGGCCAGAAGTGTCTGATTCGGATTCATAGTTCTGACGGTATCTTCCGAATCAAATATACATATCAGATCAAGACCCAATACCGCTTTAACCGGGCGTGCGCCGAAAGCCCTTTCCATTGCATCCGTGACTGGAATCTCCTTCAATTCGTAGGTGGGAAAATTCATCTCATACAGATTCCCATTCCGATGAATCGTCAACTCACCGCTAAGGGTATCAAATTTCACTTCCTTGCTGTCAGGCTCATAATAATTCAAGATAACAAAGGACGATGCCAGTGTGGCATGACCACATAACTCCACCTCTGTACCCGGTGTGAACCAGCGCAGATGGTACCTTTTTTCTTCCTTTACGATAAAAGCGGTTTCGGAAAGATTATTTTCCATCGCCAGTTTCATCATAGATTCTTCAGATGGCCAGCTTTCCATGACACAGACCGCCGCCGGATTTCCTGTAAAAGGTATATTTGTAAATGCGTCTACGATATATTGTCTCATTTTGTTTTTCTCCTTAAATTCCGATTTGTCTTTCTCTTAATCTCTTATTACACACCAAAATTATGAATAATTCTACCCGCCGTCTATTGCCTTCGCCGCAGAGGAAAGCGGTCACGCTGTAATCTCATAACCTGCGCATTCGAGAATTTCCAGTGCCTTTGGGTACTGTTCTTTTTTCAGAAAAATGTAGTCCGTGTTATAGGTGGAGACCGCAAAAATTGCAATGCTGTTTTCTGCCAGAATCCCGGCGATTTTGGCGAGGATGCCGACCAAAGAAAAATCCAAAACGCCCTCGATGCGAAACCCTTTCCAGCCGTCCTCCTGTGCGAGGACGTTGGGCGGAACATCCTCTGTTGCGCAAACCAGAGAATTTTCCGCATCGGTTTTCCCTGCGAAGCAGTATTCTGCGTTTCGATGGATTTGGGAATAATCCGTCACCTTGCATACGGAAAACTCCGGGGAAAGCTTTTTTATTTTCATGTGCAGTCCTCCGCCCTTTCTTCAGAAAAATATTTATGCGGCGTGTCGTTGCGTTTTTTCTGTTCCTGCGTGCAGGAGCGGCGCATTTTGTCAGACGATCTCCCTGTATGACGACAGCGACCGCTGTCGTCACACAGGGAGCATCTATTTTTGTCGGATATTTTATTTTGCGCTGACGACCCCTTCGATGGCACGGCCAAGCTCCAAACGCACGGCGGCAAACTGTGCGTCGGAAAGGGTGTAGTGCTCAAGATCCTTGGTGATCTTGCCGATGATACGGTCGGTGTATTCCTCCCCCAGCAACATCTTGGCAAGGGTGAGGTACTCATAGTCCTCGATGCCGTTGGTCACCGCCTCCAGACGCAGGCTGGAGATGGGTCCGTTTATGTCAAACTTGTTGCCGTTGTACAGCAGGGAGCCGTCGCCGTAGGTATCGTCCCCCGTCCACGGCGTTGTCCATGCGGACGACCAGGGGTCGTAGTGAACGTCTTTCCAGTAGGTGGTGTCCCAATACAGCAGACCCTCCACATCGTAGTCCATTTGCTGCCAGAAAAGGATGCGGTGCTTGATGCCGTCCCAGTGGGTGAACAGGTTGCAGTAGTCCCCCATGGGTGCACAGCAGACGTACCACCACGCTCTGTCGCCGGAAGCAACTCTGTCCGCCACCGCCTGACGATGCTCCTTGTTCGCATACATCTGGGAGCCGGAGCAGATGATGTTGCTTCTCCCCTTTTGCAGTTCGATGCCCGTGGTGGTCTGCCCGCCGATCTCGATCTCGTCCACGAAGAAGGGCGTCGCCATATTGTACCCGGGGCAAAGTCTTTGCAGGCGGTCGGTGATCTCGTTGTAGCGGGCGAAATGCGCCTCGCTGGACGGTTCGTCAATGGGATAGAAGTACGCCTTTTTTGCCCACTCCTCGTTGGAGGACACTTTGGCGTAATACTGCTGCAGCAGGGCATCGTCCGAAGAATAGGGCACCACGAAGGACGTGATGCGTGGGTCGCTCATGTAGGCGTCCGCTTCGTCGCTGAGGATATCCACGGGGAGATTGTAGGGCGAGACCTTGTGATCCGCAAGGAATTCATAGTACGTTTCGTACAGCGCCTGTGCTTCGTCGCTGTCCGGAGCAACGCCGTGGGCTTTGGCGATGCAGTACTTGTTCAAACCCATGGACGTGGTGCAGGCCGGCGTCTGCGGGAGTGTAAAATCCCAGACATACGCCTGGACTTCAACGGTAATTTTTTCTCTTTCTTTGTCCTCGTTGGCATTTTCAAGGTGGATCTGCGCCGTGTACAGTCCCGACGGCGTGTCTGCATCGGAGCGTACGCTGATGTAGAACGGCGTATTATTCTCCGCCCGCATGGTGCAGGTGCTGTTCTGCGTCACGGGGACGAGGGCATCGGGGTAGGTGCTGTTGAGCAGGGAGCTTTCGTCGGTCTGGATATAGTATTCCTGAAAGATCTGCGCAGGCAGGACATTGCCGTTTTCATCGGCGAAATCGGTCATGCTGACCTGCATCTTGGAGCGGGATGCACGCATACGGAAGGCGATTTGACAGGCTTCCCGCTCGTTTTTGGCGAGGTACATGGTGTAACCGGGCGTTTTGTCGATGGTGCCGGTTCGGTTAATTTTGACGGTGGGGTCGTAGAAGGAATAGGACACCATGGACAGGTAGGAATCGTAGCATCCCCGGATGCTCACGCCGATTCCCGCCGACTGCGCCAGCAGCAGGAGAAAGGACGTAAAGATACACAGGGATTTTTTCAGATGGTTTTGCACAGCGGAGAGCCAAAAGGACATGGAAAAAACCTCCTTCGTTTTATTAAAAAGAGCATAGCACAGTTGCGGGAAAAAGTAAACAGCCTTTCCAAAATATTATCCGGCGCTACAGCAGGGCGGCGATCTCCCGCAAAGTACGCACGTTGTATTCCACGGGCAGATCTTCGGGGACGGGTTTGCCGTCGGGGTTGTAGTAGCAGGTGTGCAGTCCCGCCCGGATGCCGCCCCGGATGTCCGACGACAGGGAGTCGCCGACGATCATCACCTCCTGCGGACAGGCGTGCAGACGGCGCAGACACTCGCCGAAAAATTCCGGCGCCGGCTTGGAAAAGCCGATCTCCTCCGACGCAAAAACCGCTTCAAAATACGGCAGCATTCCCGCCAAAGTCAGGCGATGGATCTGCTGGTCGAGGGGTCCGTTGCTGGCGGCGCAGAGGGTGTACTTTCCGTGCAGGCTTTGCAGCAGCTCTATGGCGCCGTCTATCAGAATGGCGCTGTCGAACAGCGCCGCTTTGAAGTATTCCTCGAACAGCACCCCGTCGAAACGGATGCCCAGATCTGCAAAGATGCAGTTCCAGCGCACCTGTTCCAGTTCCGGCAGGGTCATCTCGCCCCGCTCGATGGCGCCCCAGAGCAAAGCGTTGTGCCGGGCAAACACGGCGTACATCTGCGGCGTGTACGCCGGCAGACCGAACTTGCGAAAGCCGTCCCGCATGGCACGTTTCACATACTCGTCAAAGCTCAGCAGGGTGTTGTCGATGTCCAACAAAATATATTGCAGCATTTGTCCGTCTCCTTTATGCATAGCGTAAACCAAGGAACGCCCTTTGTCAAGCCCTGCGGTGCCGGGGGATGCGCAAACGAAAACCCGCACGCATAAAGCATACAAAAAGCAGACGGAGATCCTGCACGGCGCAGGAAACTCCGTCTGCTGTTCTTTTAGTTTGTTAAAACCGTAATATCATGCCGTCATAGGCGGCGCACACATCCGCAGTGCGCAAAGCATCTTCGGTCTGTTCACGGGTGCCGTGCAGGGAACGGGAAAAGTGGGACGCCACGATCACGCCGTCCTTTTCCACGATTTTGCATTCCCGCAGCTGCTGCACCATCATGCGCAGTGTGGGAATGGAATTGTGCTCAAAAATGCGCAGATCAGACCGATCGCCCACCGTGCAGTCCAGCACCATCACGCTGAATTGATGCTGTCGCAATTCATCCCATGTCGGCCGCAGGAACCATGCGCCGTCCATGCCGTAAAAGAGCTTTTTGCGGTCGGGGGTGCGGATGATGTAGTGACACGCCTGGCGGTCGCCCTGCAGGATCACGTCATGATTGGCAAGCACGGGCAGGATCGTGTATTTGCCGAGGGAAAAGGGTTCGTAGGGCGTCACGGGGATATACTCGATATGGGCGTGTTCCCCCAGCGTCTCCCGAGCCCAGCCGTCACACGCCACACGCAGGTGCCGGTTCTCCGCCAGCCGCAAAAGGCTTTCGGGGCAGAAATGGTCATCGTGGTCGTGGGTAATCAGTACATCGGTTACGCCGTCCAAAACCTGCGGATTTTCGCACCGGGCGAAGTCCCAGATGTGCGGTCCGCAGTCGAGCAGCAGATGACCGTTCAGCAGTGCGGCGGACTTGCGGCGAAAGAATGCTTCCCGCCTGCGCAGATCCCAGTCTGCGGCGCCGCTGCCGAGGAAGAGCAGTTCGTTCATACGAGATCTCCTTTTCAAAACACCGATTCTGCGGATCATGCTTTTTGGCGCAGATAAGAGCTGCGCTGCTGATCCTGAATCTTTTCTATTTTCTTCTTGTAGTATACGGCGGTCAGGAGCATGGCGATGGCCTGATAGGCGAGCATGACGACATAGCCGGTGTAGTCGGCGGACAGGGCGTTGCCGTCGTGCTGAATGTGGAGCATATCAAAAATGTAGGTGAAGGCAACGTGGTCGAAGATGCAGACCCAGATGCTGCCCGTGGCACGGCGCAGCATACCCAGCTTCAAAGCGGTGAGCATTTCGTACACCAGCAGGAAAAGCACCAGCGTCACCAGCTGCTTGCGGGCGTAGCTGCCGCCGGCGTAGAGAACGATGCGCAGAACGGGGATCAGGTACCAGAAGGTGTACAGTCCCGCCTGCATGAAGTTGACGGCGGCAAAGGGGAAGGAGCGAGCCGCAAGAGTCAGCAGCAGCCCACGGAACGCCATCTCGTAGAACAGAGCGTGGACAAGGGAGACGAACAGCCCGAACAGCACCCAGAAAAGAAACGTCTTTGTGCCCGCCAGAGAGTAGGCGTTTTCCGTTTGGTCGTAGTAGATGGCAAGGTTCGGGTGCCGGTCGTTGAAATAGAGATATGCAAGGGGATAGACGATCAGGGTCGGGACGGCGTTCAGCACGGCGGCGATGCCCAATCCCTTGCCGAACTTGTGCTTGGAGAACAGCATGCCGATCGTTTCCAGCGGCTTGTTGTCCAGACGAATGTACAAAAGCAGGATGAAAAGACCGCCGATGCAGGAAACCAGACCCATGGTGTTGTACAGCCGGGGGATGATATACAGCTCCTCCACCACTCTGAGGATCAGGAACAAAAAGAAGCTTGCCGTGAGCTTGCGCACTGTTTTGGCTTTCTTGGCGTTCATAAAAAAACCTCCAATTATGCAATATATACTATTATATCTTCTTGAAAGCCGGCTGTCAAGCAAGGATGGCACACAACTTTTTTTGGGATAGGTCTTGTATTTATGCAAAATAAACTGTATAATATATGCAGTTTATTGTGAGGTTGTATGACCTCGGTACAGAATAGGGTGGAATTACTATGCTCGGCAAATATGTTCGGGTCCGTGTCACGAAGCCGATTCATTCCAAAAGCGAACAATTCGGGTTTGCATACGGGCTCAATTTCGGCACCGTCGAGGGCGGCAGACAGTTTGACAACAAAAATATCCGTGGAGCGTTTATCATGGGCATCGCACGCCCGGTGCGCACCTTTGACGGGCGGGTCATCGCCATCGTGCGCAGGAGCGGCGAGAGCGGCTGTTTCCTTATCGTTGCGCCCAAAAGCACCCGCTTTATCGACACCCAGATCCGTGAGTCCATCGGCTTCGCCATGGGGGACACGCCCTACGAGCTGACGTGCCTGTACGAGCATTCCTGCGGCGCTGTTGTTTACCGCATTATCCACGACGAGCTGCGGTTTTTGCTGATCAAAAACAAACGGAGCGCTCACTGGGGATTCCCCAAGGGTCATGTGGAAATGGGCGAAACGCCCGAGCAGACAGCGACCCGGGAGGTGCTGGAGGAAACGGGCATCCACATCCGCATTTTGCCGGACTTCTCCTACAAGTCCGAGTACACCATCCAGGGCAAGGTGGAAAAGAGCGTCGTCATCTTTTTGGCGGGCACCAAGGACGTGCAGACCATCATCCAGCGTGAGGAGATCGACGACTACATCTGGCTCAACTACGACCGGGCGGTGGATATGCTCCGCTTCGACAACGACAAAACCATCCTCACCAACGCCAAAAACTTCCTTTTGGAACGCAAGATCGTGGAAAACGTGATCGTTTGACACCCTTCCGCTGATGCGCATCGCCGTGTCAGCGGTTTTTTTATGCCCGCCGAAAGGAAAAAATTAGTTGACAAAGCGCAATATATATTTTACGATATATACATATTCTGCACATATGCGGCATACAGTGCAAAAATTTTTTGATTTTTTTCAAAATTTTTAGAACCTTTTCCCCCGCTCATCTGTCTTATAGGGGAAAGGAGTTGAGAAAATGGGTCATGGATGCGCTCATCAAACAGGCGCTGCGCCTTGCCGCCGCCGAAAACACCCTCAGCAGTGAAGAGAAGAAAAAAATATTGTCTGCCGTTTTGTCCATGTTCTTTGGAAACGGCAGAAAGAAAAAGGATGGTTCATAGTGGATGGAAACAAACAGGAGATTGCGCAGTGGGTGCGCCGACTGCAAAACGGTGATATGCAGGCGTTCAACAGCCTGTACGCCGCCACCAATGACTCCGGCTATTTCACTGCGCTGAAAATCCTCAAGGATCCGGACGAGGCACAGGATGTACTGCAGGAAAGCTACATCGCCGTGCTGGAAAAGATCGGGGATCTGCAATCGCCGGAAACCTTCGTCAGCTGGTTCCATCAAATCGTGGCCAACCGGGCAAAAAATGCGCTGGTCAAAAAGAAACCGGCGCTGTTTCAAACGCAGGAGCAGGAGCAGGCGTACACCGACTTTGTCCCCGACGAGGATGAAGCCTTTCAGCCGCAGGCCAGTGTGGATCAGGCGGATCTGCGGGATCAGGTCATGCAGATCGTGGACGGCTTGTCCGATGACAAACGTGCCTGTGTGCTGTTGTTCTACTACAATGAGCTGAGCATCGCCGACATCGCCGCAACCATGGATGTGCCCGAGAACACGGTCAAGACCCGGCTGTTTCAGGCAAGAAAGGACATCCGCAAGGGCGTGGAGGCACTGCAGAAGAAGAATGTCTGTCTGCGCAGTGCGGCGCCGGTATCGCTGGTCATCTGGGCACTGCGTATGGCACAGAAGTCCGAGGGCGGCGCTTTTTCGGCGGGGCCTGCGGCAGCGCTGGTTTTGCAGGAGGTCACCGCCGCATCCGCCGGAACAGCGGCAGCCGGTGCGGCGGGAACAGCGGCGACAGCCGGAACCTTTGTGGCAAAGCTGACGGCCATGACGGCGGCACAGAAGGTGATCGCCGGTGTGGTAGCGGCAGGCATCGTCACGGGTGCCGCCGCAGGAACGACGGCAGTCGTGCGAAACCGAGAGCCCCCTGCCGAGCCGGCGGCACAGGCAGTCGTCTCCATGACGGAACCGGCGGCAACGGTGCCGCAGACGTGGGAGACCCTGCGGGACATTGCGCTGACCGAGATGCAGACGGCACAGGTGCAGACGGAAACCACCGCCACGTCCCGGCAGGAGGAAACGCAGAGCACGACCGTTTCGCAGACTGCGGCGAAAGAGACGGCGAGTGCTGCGGGAAGCACCACGGTGCGTGTGACCGGCTTCACGGTGCCGAGTACGGCGCCCACGACGAAAGCGCAGACGACTGCACCGACCACCACAACCACCACCCGGAGGGCGACCACCACCACGCAAAAGGCGAGCGAAACGACCACGACCGCCACAGCAGCAAACACGCACGCCCTCACCCCTGCGCCCACCACGGCAACGACCACCGCCGCCACGACCACGACAACGACCACCACGAAGCCGAAGGGCACGGCGACGGTGACGGTGCAATATTCCGTGGCGGACTACGCAGACAGCGGCGCCGTCACCTTCACCGTGGAGGAGGGCAGCGCCATCACCACGGACATGGTTATCGCTGCGGTGCGCAGCAAGCTGGAGCCGACCTACGGCAGCGGGATCGAAGTGTTCCTGCGCTCCGGCAGTGCGGTCGCCGCCGCCGATCCCACGGCATACAGCTATGAAGTTCTGGTATATGCAGATTAAGGCAATACCGCACAATTGGGGTGTGCGGATTGCGAAGCAAGATTTTTCGTCAGGTTGTACAGAAAGATCGCCGACTTGCTGACGCAAGTCAAGGGGTTTTTGTGCCGGCTGACGGAACAAGATTCAAGCAAGGCGTTCGCCGCAATTTGTGCGGTGTTGCCTTAAGAAAGGAAAAGCGAAATGAAAAAAACAACGATCCGAAAAATCACAGCGGCACTGCTTTGCGCCCTGCTACTTCTGTCCGCACCGATGGGGATGAACCTCCCCGGCGGCTTCGCCCTGACCGCCAGCGCCCAAAGCTACAGCGGCACATGCGGCGAAAACCTCACATGGACGCTGAACACCACCACCGGCCTCCTCGCCATCACCGGCACAGGGGCGATGTGGGATTATAGTTCTTCTTCAAATGCCCCATGGTACAGCAACCGTTCTTCCATCCGGGAAGTGCAGATTGCAAACGGTGTGACGAGCATTGGCGATTGGGCGTTTGACGAATGCACCAGCCTCACAAGCGTGACCATCGGCGACAGCGTCACAAGCATTGGCGTTGATGCGTTTTCTGAGTGCACCAGCCTCACAAGCGTAACCATCGGCGACAGCGTCACAAGCATTGGCGATTGTGCGTTTTATTGGTGCACCAGCCTCACAAGCGTAACCATCCCGGACAGCGTCACAAGCATTGGCAAGTATGCGTTTTATTCTTGCACCAGCCTCACAAGCGTAACCATCCCGGACAGCGTCACAAGCATTGGCGAGCATGCGTTTACTGGTTGCTTCAGGCTCACAAGCGTAACCATCCCGGACAGCGTCACAAGCATTGGCGATGATGCGTTTTCTGGTTGCACCAGCCTCACAAGCATAACGGTGAAAGAAGGTAATCCGAAATATTCGAGCGATGAATACGGAGTTTTATTGAACAAAGGTAAAACCTTGCTTATTCAATATCCTGTTGGAAACACGAGAACGTCATATACCATCCCGGACAGCGTCACAAGCATTGGCGATGTTGCGTTTTGTGCTTGCACCAGCCTCACAAGCGTAACCATCCCGGACAGCGTCACAAGCATTGGCTATTCTGCGTTTTATGAATGCACCAGCCTCACAAGCGTAACCATCGGCGACAGCGTCACAAGCATTGGCTATTGGGTGTTTGCGTATTGCTCATCCCTGAACTATGTCCACATTCCCGACAGTGTTACGGATATCGGAGAATCTATTTTGATGTGGTCTCCTGCCTACATCTGTTCCGACACGGAAACGTGCTATGCCAAGGAATACGCCGAGGCGAAAGGCATCGAATTCCGGGTCTGTGACGGACACGGCGCCGCAGAGCCTGAACCTCCGAAGTTTGACGGCACCACAGGCACGGTGCAGGCGGACTGTACCCCCGGGTGCTTCGATGAGGATGCACATCTGGTCGTGTCCGAAAGCGACAAGACCCTGCCCGAATTCGGCATCACCGTCAGCGGCTATGTGCAGGTGCAAAAGACCTATAACATTCAGGTGCAGAATGCGCATGGACAGCCCCTGCAGCCCAAGAGCGGTCACACCGTCACCCTGCGCCTGCCCCTGCCGCTGGATGATCACGGCAACCCCTACGATGCCGGAAAATACAGCGTCTATCACCTGATCGACAACGATCCAGCCAACACGGAATCCTTCCGGGCGAAGAAGGGCAACCTGAAAATCGAAAACGGCTTCTTGGTCATCGAGGTCAGCCACTTCAGTCCCTTTGTGGTCGTGGTGGAGTCGGAGATGCCCACGGTCAGCATTGCAGGCAATCCCGGTACATTTACCCTTCGTTATAACGAAACCCTTGTCCTCCACGCCGAAGCGGAAAACCTCCCCGATGGCGCATCCCTCCTCTGGGAAGCGGACAAGGACGGCATCGTGGAGCTGAAGCCCTCCGGGGACGGCACGACCTGTGAGATCATCTCCAAAAAGACCGGCGATGTCCGGATTACGGTCAAGGTCGTCGATGCCGACGGCAGCGAGATCGAGGGCAGCGGCAGCGATACGGAAACCGTCCAATCCAAAGCCGGCTTCTTCCAAAAGCTCCTCGCCTTCTTCCGTCTGCTCTTCGGCATCAAAGTCCGAATCGACCAGCGCAAAAAGTAATTTGCAATTAGGAATTAGGAATTAAGAACGTTCGCCGGCTAACGAATTTTATTCGGCAGAGGATCGCTGCCCCTTTTGCTTCCCCTAAGGAAAGCCTTGGGGTGCGAGTTTGCCTGCAACAAATTTTTTCCGTGCGGTTGACAGAAAGGCGCCGATTTGGTACTATACTATCTGTATAACTTTCAAAGGAGTGCCCGATATGTTCAAACGTTTTTTAGCAGGACTGCTGGCGTTCGCACTGGGTTTGCTCTGCTTCGGCTGTGACCGGGGCGGCAAGGCGGAAAAAGCCGTGTTCCCCGAGGGGACGAAAGCAGTCATTTTCGTAGAGGATCAGCAGTACGACCCCGAGACCTACGCCGCCGCTGCGGAGTTTGCCCGCATCTACGGTGAGAACGTCAAGGTGCTGGGCATCGGCGCAGACTACCGAACCAACACCGACGTCATCTCCGAGAGCGCCGTTTCCGCCGCCAAGGATCCCGAGGTGAAGGCGATGATCTTCGCCACCGGCGTGGAGGGTGTTTGCCGTGCCGCCAGAATGGTGCGTGAACAGCGGGAGGATATGCTCATCGTCTGCTGTTCCCCCCGTGAGGGCAACGAGCTGCTGTCCCACTATGCGGACATGACCCTCAACGTGGACTTTGCCGCATTGGCGGACAGCATGGTGCAAAAAAGCAAGGAGCTCGGCGCCAAGTCGTTCGTGTTCTACACCACCAACAGTATGCTGCGCTACGCCTACATCAAGGATCTGCGCACCGCCGTGGAGACTGCCTGCAAGCAGGAGAAGCTGACGTTTAAATCCGCCCTGTGCGTGGACTTGTCCGAGGAGGGCAGAGACAGCGACATGGCCAACCAGTTTATTCGGGAGGATCTTGCCCGCAAGGAGGAGAAGTTCGGCAAGGAAACCGCCGTGTTCTGCACCGATCCCACCGTGCAGGGCGTTCTGGCGCAGGAAGCCGCCGCACGGGGCATGGCGATGGTCTCCACCTTTATGCCCTCTCCGCTGGTGCTCGCTTCCGGGTTGAACATCTCCCTTGCCGACCATGAGACCGACAGTGCCTACGCCATGGAACAGCTGAAAGCCGCCGAAGTGCAGGGGCACGCAGCGACGTGGAGCGTCTCGGCGCCCATCGTGATGCTGAAAACGGCGTTCGCCTATGTAACCTCCGTTTTGGCGGACAATGCGGACACATGGGTCGAGGTCGAGGATTTGGCGGCGCTGACGGCGGATTTCGCCGGCGGTATCACCTTCAAGGGTGTGTATGACGGTATCTTCCTGCTGCAAAGCGACCTCGTTACCCTGTAACCGGCGGTGAAATTTGGCGTGCAAAGTTTGTCGGGGAACGCTTGACAAACATCGAAAAACGTGCGATAATAAAACCCTAAATTTATATTTTGGAGGTTGATTCCCATGAAGTATGTATGTCCCGTCTGCGGCTACGTCCACGAAGGCAACGAGCCGCCCGAGAAGTGTCCCGTGTGCAACGTTCCCGGTTCCAAATTCCTCAAGCAGGCCGAGGAAAAGGTTTGGGCCGATGAACATAAGGTCGGCATCGCCAAGAACCTTGACCCCGAAGTTGTCGAGGGTCTGCGTGCCAATTTCAACGGCGAATGCTGCGAGGTCGGTATGTACCTTGCCATGAGCCGTCAGGCGGACCGTGAGGGTTATCCCGAGGTCGCAGAAGCTTATAAGCGCATCGCTTTCGAGGAAGCGGAGCACGCCGCCAAGTTTGCGGAGCTGCTGGGCGAAGTCGTCACCGACAGCACCAAGAAGAATCTGGAACTGCGTGTGGACGCCGAGTACGGCGCCACCGAGGGCAAGCTTGTTCTGGCCAAGCGTGCCAAGGAGCTGGGCTATGACGCTGTCCACGACACCGTGCACGAGATGTGCAAGGACGAAGCCCGTCACGGCAAGGCTTTTGACGGTCTGCTGAAGAGATATTTCTAATCTCTCCCCGAAAAAACAAAGCAACAAAAAATAGACGGAGCCGTTGGGTTCCGTCTGTTTTTTTATGTGCGCAAAAGGGTCTGCTGCACGATGCCGTAGCTTCCGCTGATCGGGTCACGGAACAGCGGAAGCTGCGGTGCTTTTGGGGTAAAGGACAGAAAGCACACCAGCATGACCAATAAAACCGCACAGGACAGAAGCTTCGCCCACCGTGTACGGAATCCGTGCCGGGGGTTTTGCAGCTGTTTGCAGGAAAAGGTGTAGGCGGCGGCAACCGAGCCGTAGAAAATCAGCAGATCGAGCAGCAGAACACTCTTTCCGAAAACGCCGGTGTAGCTGTAAAACAGAATGGGGATGAGCAAAACGGCGATAAGGATGGAGCATACCCGAATGGGCAGGAACCCCTTTGTCCGTTTGCCGTAGAGCAGATATTCCACGGCGGCGAAAAACAGCATCGGCCAAAAAGCCAGCTTCATGTGTTCCCATGTGCTTTCGTTGACGGCGCCGAACACAGCGGTGAAGTCCGATGGGAACCACGCATACAGAAAATGCAGCAGGGAGCCGAAAACCGCCGTAAAGACCGCACCGAAGCAATTCCATTTTTTCTCTTTCAAAAAAACACCTCCGATACACCCTATGCGAAGAAAATCGAAATATGATTTAAAGGTGGATCGGCAAGCTGCTCCGGGCAATTTTAAGTCCAGTTTCCGCTGATAGATGCATACACATAAAATAGCTCTTCACGGAAATTTGTGGGATTTGTGCGGTATTGCCATTGGAATCCGCAAGCTTTTAAAAAGGCTTGACCGAAACTTTTAATCTCACAAAAGTCCGTGATGAACCCATAAAATGCATAAGATGCATGGAGGAGACGGCGTATGAATCAGAAAAAGGCGGTCTGCGTGGTTTTGGGCTTGGTGGCTCTGACCGTGTCCGTCCGCTGGGCTTGTCTGGCGGCATCGTTCAGCTTGCAAAGCGGGTACCGTGCACAGGCGGCGCTGAAGGAAATTTCCATCCCGGAAATGGTTTGCGGCGAGATGCCGGAACAGATGCCCGTACAAAATACCGACAGCGGCAATTTTGTCGGCATTCTGGACATTCCGGCGCTTCGGCTGGAACTGCCTGTACAGGAGAAGTGGAGCGAAGCGCATCTGCAAACCGCCCCGTGCCGCTATGCAGGGACGGCGTATGCAAAGGGGTTTGTCATCGCCGCATACGATTACCGCCATCACTTCGGGCAGATCGAGACCCTGCGGACGGGGGACAGCGTTCTGTTCACGGACGTGCAGGGACGAAAAATCGCATACACGGTTCAAGCCGTGGAAACGCTGCCCCAGGCGGCGGGCACGGCAACGGATCCGCAGTGGGATCTGACGCTGTTCACCTATTCCCCGGACGGCGGGGACAGAGTGGCTGTCCGCTGTGAAACGCAAAACGGATTGACAAGTTGATGGATCGTGCTATATAATCGAACAAAGAAACGGATTCGGAGGGAAAAAGATGGACGCACAGACACAGTTTCGCTTTGCCCGGCGGGAGGATGTGCCGCTGATCCTGCACTTTATCGAGGCGCTGGCAGACTACGAGCATATGCGTGGGGAAGTGGTCGCAGACGAAAAACTGCTGGAGGAATGGATTTTTGAGCGGCAAAAGGCGGAGGTCATTTTTGCGCTGGAGGCGGAAAAGGAAGTGGGATTCGCCCTCTTTTTTCACAACTTCTCCACCTTCCTCGGCAGGGCGGGCATCTATCTGGAGGATCTGTTTGTACTGCCGGAGCACCGGGGCAAAGGACACGGAAAAGCGCTTTTAAAAAAACTGGCGTCCATTGCCGTGGATCGGGGCTGCGGACGGCTGGAATGGTGCTGTCTGGACTGGAACAAGCCGAGTATTGACTTCTACCTTTCCCTGGGCGCACAACCGCTGGGGGACTGGACACTGTACCGGGCGGCGGGGGATACACTGCAAAACCTCGCAAAACAGAGCGATACCACCGAATAGACCGTCAAAACGGAGAAGTGCGCAGGAAGCACTCATGGGGAATCTGCAATTTGATTTGGGAGCAGTGATGCTTGCCGGAATGGAGAAACGATGAAAAGTTACTGGATTTGGAACTGCGGAGACTACGAAATCTTTCACACGAACCGGGTCAACAGCCGCCGCCAGCAATATGGCATGGACTATCCGGCGTTTTGGCGGTTCTACGACGTGGACAGAAATGTGATCTTCCTTACAAAGGTGCAGGCTCCCCGGGACGGGCAGCTGATCCTGCACCTGAACGGCACCGGCTATCTCAAGGTGGACGGCGTCATGTACGGCGATGAAAAACAGGTGCCCATCCGTCGAGGGGAGCACGCTTTGGAGATCCATGTCGTCCACCTTTCGGGACTGCCCGCCGCATACATCGAGAGCGATGTGGCGGCAACGGACGGGACATGGTACACACGAAGCGCCACGCTGGAAAAGATCCCCGTGGGATGGGACGAAAAATACGACAAGCCCACCGATGACCCGGAAACCTTTCCCTTTTCCTACGAGACGGTGGTTCCCGTTTGCACCGAGCACACGGACGGCGGGATCCTCTATGATTTCGGCAAGGAGATCTTCGGCCTTCTGCACATCAACGGAGTCTGTGCGCAGGAGCGCATCCATGTCAGCTACGGCGAATCCCGACAGGAGGCGCTGGACACGGCGTTTGCCGTGGTGCAGGAGGATGTAGCGGGGCAGTCGGCATATTGCCTGCGTCCGAGGGCGTTTCGGTATATCTTTTTGACCGGGACAGCCTCGGCACAGCTGCACGCACAGCTGGAATATGTACCGCTGCCGAACAAGGGCTTTTTCCGCTGCGACCGGGAGGACGTGAATCAAATCTGGCAGATGTGCGCCTACACCCTGCAGCTGAATATGCGGGAGGTGCTGACCGAGGCGGTGAAACGGGATCGCTGGCTTTGGGGCGGCGATGCGTATCAGGCGTTCAAGTTTGTCCCCTACCTGTGCAGCGACAGCGGCATCGTGCGCCGCAGTTTGATCGGTTTGCGGGGCAAGGAGCCGTTCTGCGAGCATATCAACACCATTACGGACTATTCCCTGCTGTGGGTCATGGGCGTGCTGGAATACTACGAGAATTACGGTGATGCGGATTTTGTACGTTTCATTTATCCGAGAGCCGTCTCCCTGATGGCGTTCTGCGCAGGTCGTGAGGATGAAAACGGCTTCATCGTCAAAAAGCACGCCGACTGGATCTTCATCGACTGGGCGGATATGGACAAGACCGGGGCGGTGTGCGCCGAGCAGATGCTGTATATCGCCGCCAACCGGGCGATGGCGAAACTGGCGCAGGTCATCGGCGCAGACGGCGAAAGTTTCACACAAAAGGCAAAGTCCCTGACAGACAAGGTCAACCGTTTCTTTTGGTGTGCGGAAAAGGGCGCCTTCATCGACAGCTTCACTTCCGGCCGAAAGAACGTCACCCGGCACGCCAATATCTTTGCCGTGCTGTACGACATCGCCGATGAGGCGCAAAGGGAATCCATCGTGCGAAACGTGCTGAAAAATGAGGACGTGGACAAGATCACCACGCCGTATTTCGAGGGCTATGAGCTGGACGCCATGGGCAAGCTCGGCGATGTGGACTACATTTACCATATGCTCACCACCTACTGGAAAGGGATGCTGGATCTGGGCGCCACCACGGTTTGGGAGGCGTATGACCCGCAGCAGTCGGGCGTGGAGCACTATGCCATGTACGGCGACAGATACCAGAAGTCCCTTTGCCACGCCTGGGGAGCGTCCCCGATCTATCTGCTGGGGCGGTATTTTCTGGGCGTTGCGCAGACAGCAAGCGGGTACGAAACCTTTGAAGTGCGTCCGCAGCGTGGGCAGTTCGGCTTTGTGGACGGCGCCGTGCCCGTCAAGGGCGGGTATGTGCGGGTGACCCTGTCGCAGAAGGAACTGTGCGTCGTCTCCACCGTGGACGGCGGCACACTCGTCTGGCAGGGTGCGAGATATCCCATGGAAAAGGACAAGGAGATTCGGCTGACTTTTTGATTTTTTCCCTTTAGACATAAAACAAACAGGCGCCTGCGCAGTGCTTGGGCGTCTGTTTTGCGGATCGGAGAATTTTCGCCAACACCCTCGGCAATGCGGTCAAATATAGCGCCGGGAACTTAAAAGCACATTGCGGGAAAACGGCGACATCACCTTTTTCCAACGCCGCACATTCTGTGTTGTACAGAATTTTCGAGATCCATGAACAGCCCGTGCAATGGACGCATACCTGACGATATTTCAAAAGGCTGCCGCCGCAGGTTTTCCTGCTTGCGACAACCTCTTTTTCCTGTTGACACAATTCAAAAGCCGAGGTCACCGTTTTGATGAACCTCGGCTTTTTAGTGGCTGTTTTCAGCTTTTTGTTTTTTATTTCAGGTTTGCTTTCAGGGTATCCAGCTCCTGACGCAGGGCGGCGGGAAGCTTGTCGCCGAACTTGGCGTAGAACTCTTCGATGCCCTCCGCTTCGGCAGCCCAAAGAGTCTTGTCCACATCGAGAATGCTTCTCAGGCTGTCCACGGTCACGCCCTCGATGCCCTCAAGGTTGATATCCTCTGCATAGGGCAGGTAGCCGATGGCGGTCTCCTGTGCACCGACCTTACCGTCGCAGCGGTCAAGGATCCACTCCAGCACACGCAGGTTATCGCCGAAGCCCGGCCACAGGAAGTTGCCCTCGTCGTCCTTGCGGAACCAGTTGACGTTGAAGATCTTGGGCGCCTTGTCGGGGTCGAGACCTGCGCCGATGTCGATCCAGTGCTGCCAGTAATCCGCCATGTTGTAGCCGCAGAAGGGCAGCATGGCCATGGGATCACGGCGCACCACGCCGACTGCGCCGGAAGCGGCGGCGGTGGTTTCGGAAGCCATTGCGGAACCGACAAACACGCCGTGGTTCCAGCTGCGGGACTGATACACCAGCGGCGCCAGCTTTGCACGTCTGCCGCCGAACACGAATGCGGAGATCGGCACGCCTTCGCCGTTTTCAAACTCGCTGGAGATGCAGGGGCAGTTGACGGCCGGTGCAGTGAAGCGGCTGTTGGGATGGGCGCCCTTTTCGGTGCTCTCCTTGCCGTTCCAGGGGTTGCCCTTCCACTCGATGGCGTTCTCGGGCGGGTTCTTGTCCAGACCCTCCCACCAAACGGTGTTGTTGTCCAGATTGTGGGCAACGTTGGTGAAGATGGTGCCTCTCTTGGTGGAAGCGAGCGCATTGGGGTTGGATTTTTCGTTGGTGCCGGGCGCTACGCCGAAGAAACCGTTTTCGGGGTTGATGGCGTACAGTCTGCCGTCGGCACCCTTGCGGATCCACGAAATGTCATCGCCGACGCACCAGACCTTGTAGCCCTTTTCCTGATAGGCTTTGGGCGGGATGAGCATGGCGAGGTTGGTCTTGCCGCAGGCGGACGGGAATGCCGCACAGATGTAGCGGATCTCCCCTTGGGGATTCTCCACGCCGAGGATGAGCATATGCTCCGCCTGCCAGCCTTCCTTCCAGCCCTGATAGGAGGCGATACGCAGCGCAAAGCACTTCTTGCCCAGAAGGACGTTTCCGCCGTAGCCGGAGTTGACGGAAATGATGGTGTTGTCCTGGGGGAACTGGCAGATGTAGCGCTTCTCTTCGTCGATGTCGCACTTGCAGTGCAGACCACGCACCCAATCGTCGCTGTCGCCGAGCACGTCGAGGACGGCCTTGCCGGTGCGGGTCATGATGGCCATGTTCAGCACGACGTAGATGGAATCGGTCAGCTCAATGCCGACCTTGGCGAAGCGGGAACCGACGGGACCCATGGAATAGGGGATGACGTACATGGTACGACCCTTGTAGGAATTTTTGGCAATGGCATAGAGCATCTCGTAGCAAGCGGACGGCTCCATCCAGTTGTTGGTGGGACCGGCCTCAAGCTTGGTGGGGGCGCAGATAAAGGTACGACCCTCGACGCGCGCAACGTCGTTCACCGCGGTACGGTGATAGTAGCAATCGGGAAGCTTCTCCTGATTG
>JAQXLO010000099.1 GCA_029012165.1 Oscillospiraceae bacterium
CGAAAAAACGGCAAGCATACGAGCAGCGAAACGGTTCGACGCCGTTTCGTTGCTCTTGTTGTGTACTCGGCTGATCTTCCAACTCTTTATACACCGTTGTGTATGCGTTCGGGTGCCTTTATCGACAGACTGAGCCGTCACGGTTGTGGCGGCTCTTTCTCTGTGTCCCGACCGGCTGTAAAGGAATAGAATAGAACAGAGCGTGAAAAGTGTCACGGTGTGAAAATGTACAAAAAGCAGGACTATTCTTTGTGCAAAAAGACTGCATATTCTGTGCGATTGTTCGGTATGCGCAATATATTGTCAAAAGTGACAAAGAAGTCTTGTAAACTTTGTGTAATATTATGAAGAAAATTCAGGCGCTTCGTCTTGGAAAAAGCTTGAAAAACGAGGAATTGCATGATATAATGAAAATGCTAAATAGTCGATTGATATCGGTAAAATTTGTCAATTGATAAATTAGCCTTGCAAAGGCGGTGAAACGCGGCCGCCGGTGCAGAAAAATCTGTTAGGAGGAAAGAAAATGAAAAGAATCATCGCAATGGTTCTGTCTGTGCTCATGACAGTGCTGGGTTCTCTGGGCATTGCTGTGCCGGGTATCACCGACAACGCAATCACCCAGGGCGACTTTGTTGCGGCGGTGCAGACCGATTTCGGCTTTACCACCGAGGTCGTCAAGGCTGAAAAGGCTGATGCATATGCCACCAACAAGTTCGTGCATGAAACCCTGACTGCCGCTGTTGAAGCAACAGGCGCGAAGGACGAAGTCACTGTTGAGTTCGCTTCCAACCGTCTGCTTGCCAACAAGGAAGAGGCACTGGCAGAGCTGGGCAGAGTTGTTACTGCTTGTAACAACCAGAAGGTTCCCGCAACTCCCGAGTCTGAGGTTACCGCTCAGGCAGGCGTTGTCGATCTCACCGGTATCGAGTGTATCGCTGAGGGCGGCAAGGTTGTTTTTGCGGCTGACGTTGCACTGAAGGCAGGCGACAAGTTCCTTGCCGATACCGGTGCATACGTTGCTACCGCAGTTGCAGCTGCAGACGGCGCAACGATTGTGGATGCGCAGGCTATCGCAATCGAAGAGGCTGTCGAGGCTATCGACTTTGAAGGCTCCGTCGAAGCAGACCTGGATAAGGCTACTGTTTACGACCAGAACGGCGATGTCATCGAGGATGCTGCTGAACCCACGGTTGCGGGTCAGGGCGTTATCAAAGACAAGGCCGGCGAGCTGATCGAAAAGGGCAAGGAAGCTGCTATGGACTTCCTGAAGAACCCCAAGATCTCCTTCAGCGTGAAGGGCTTCAAGGTTAAGGCTGCTTACTCCGGCGGTCGTGTTGACCTGAGCGTTGCCGGCAATGTTGCCGACGGCGTCAGAGTCGAGAAGTACTACACCCTCAACAACATCAAGTTTGACACCAAGTATGATGCCAACCTTGCAAAGCTGCAGATCAAGGAAGCTTACCTGAAGATGAACTATGATCTCACCGAGACCACCGTTCTCCAGGGCTCCTATGCTGCATCCGTTGTTCCGGAAGGCGGCTCCTTCACCAATGAAGGCGCAAACTTCCTGGAGAAGGTCAAGAACAACCTTTCCAACCTCGACCTTGTTAAGGGCGGCGGCGTGAAGGTCAATGTCTTTACCTTTGACATTCCGATCGGTTCCACCGGTCTGACTGTCGAGATGAACGTTTCTCTGACTCTGTCCGCTTGCGGCAGAATCGAGATCGTCGTCACCTCCAACGAGACGAAGGGTTACGAAATCATCAACAACAAGGGCCGTGTGATCCATGACTCCATCGTTTACGACAGAGCCTACAACGTTACCGGTGACTTCCGTGTTGTTCTTGGTCTCGACCTGAGCCTCACCTTCCTGAAGTACAAGATCGTTGATGTTGAAGTCGCTGGCGGTCTCGGTGCTTATGTCACCACCGACATCTTCAATATCAAGACGCACGCTACTGTCAGTGCGAACATCCCGCTTGACGTTGCAGTGGAAGCTACCTCCGGCATGAGTGATCTGGCTGACCTGAGATTCTGCGCAGATGTCGAACTCTACGGCATCCTGAGCGTTTCCGTTGGTCAGAACAGCATCATCAAGAAGATCGGTCTGTCCAAGACCTGGAACTTCTTCGACAGAGGCAACGGCACCTTTGCACACCTGCACATCGAAAACAGCGGTATTGTTGACGATTGCACATACAAAGCTGCGTAAATTTTACTTTTGAATCGCGTTACAGGGCGGCTGTCGGGAAACCGGCAGCCGCTTTTGTCTGTAAAAGGAAAGACGGCGGGAGAAACCCCACCGTCTTATTTTTTGGTTCATCACGGTTTTTGCTTCAGCCGCCGAGGGCGATCATTTTTTCAATGCATTTTGCGGCGCCGGAGAGGACATCCGGCGGCAGGTCGATTTGTTCACCGCCCTGTCCGCAAAGGCAGGCGTATACGTCCACCAGCGTGGTCACACGCATATTGGGGCAGGTGAGCTTGACCGCCAGCGGGTAGAACCGCTTGCCGGGGCAGCGAAATTGCAGATGCTCCACGATGCTGATCTCCGTGCCGATGATGAATTCTCCGGCATCGCTTTTTTCGGCGAAGGAGAGAATGCCCGTTGTGGAGCCGACAAAATCCGCCTGTTCCACAACTTCGGGTCTGCACTCGGGATGCACGAGGAGCAATGCGTTCGGGTGCAAAGCCTTTGCCTTTGCGACATCCTCCATCGTCACGCAGAAATGCCGGGGACAGCCGCCGCTTCCAAAGGCAAATTCCTTTTCGGGAATCTGTCCGGCCACAAAGCTGCCCAAGTTGGGGTCGGGGACAAACAGGATCTTGTCCGCATCGAGGGCACGGCACACCTGCACGGCGCTGGAGGAAGTGACGCACACATCGCACAGGGTTTTCAGTGCGGCGGTGGTGTTGATGTAGGCAACGGTGGCATAGCCGGGGTACTGTGCCTGCAGTTTTTGCAGGGCGTCGTTGTCGATCCCGTCCGCCATGGGACAGCCTGCCACAGGGTTGGCGAGATAAACGTTTTTGTCGGGACAGAGCACCTTGCACGTTTCCGCCATAAAACGCACGCCGCACATCAGAATATTTTTCTGTGCCGCCTTGCCGGCCTGTACGCTCAGCCCGTAGGAATCCCCCACGTAGTCGGCAACTTCAAGGATCGGTTGACTTTGATAGGCGTGGGCAAGGATGCAGAAGTCCTTTTCTTTTTTTAATGTCAGGATTGCGTCCTGAATCTCCGATACAGTCATGTTTCTAACAGGTTTCCTTTTCCCAAGCGCTCAGCGGGGCAAGCAAACCGCACTCCTTTAATTTCTTTTCAATCAGGTCAAGCCGTTCTTCACCGGCGGCTTCGACCAAATGGTAGTGGTACCCGGAGGTAGCAGAACCCAGCAGGGTGGATTCACTGCCGCAAAGGGTGTCCATGAACTCCTGCACATCCTGCCGGGAACGGATATCCAGCTCCGCCGTAATTCTTCCGTAAACACGGTGACTGATGCTGACATTCTGCACTCTGCCGCCGCAGTCCACGATAATGTTCAGCTCATCCGCCGTTTGCTCCAGCCCATGGCGCACTTTGAACTCCCGCATACAGCCGGACTCCTGCTGCAAAATATAGCCACGGTAGGTGGAGATGATGCCGGTGTGGGAGGCACGGATGACTGCCAGATCCTGCACGATGACCTGACGGCTGACGTGAAAGCGTGCGGCCAGCTCCTTGGCGGCGATGGGGGAATCCGTTTGACGCAGGATGTGGAGAATCTCTTTTCTTCGTTCCGTTGTGTTCAAGTCGATGCTCCTTTACTCGATGCTGTGCAGATTTTTCATGGAAATATCCAGAATCGGGGCGGAATGGGTGAGTGCGCCGGAGGAGATGTAGTCCACGCCGATCTCCAGTACACGGGCAATGTTTTCCTTCGTCACATTGCCGGAGCACTCGGTTTCCGCCCGACCGTCAATTAGACGGATGGCCTCCTTCATCTGCGCAGTGGTCATATTGTCCAGCATGATGATATCTGCCCCGGCTTCTGCCGCCTCCAAAGCCTGCTGCGGTGTCTCCACCTCCACCTCGATTTTGCGCACAAAGGGCGCGTACGCCTTAGCCATTTGGATGGCGTTGGCAATGCCGCCTGCGGCACCGATGTGGTTATCCTTGAGCAAAACGCCGTCGGAGAGATTGTAGCGGTGGTTGCCGCCGCCGCCCACACGCACAGCGTATTTTTCAAAAATGCGGCAGTTGGGCGTCGTTTTACGGGTGTCGAGCAGTTTGGTTTTGCTGCCCTTGAGCAAGTCGGCCACCTCTCTGGTGTAGGTGGCGATACCGCTCATGCGCTGTAAATAGTTGAGCGCCGTGCGCTCGCCCGAAAGCAGGATGCGAATGTCGCCGGTCAAAACGCCCATGCGCTGGCCGGCCTTGACGCAATCACCGTCCCGGAAGAAAAAGTCTATTTTTGTCTGTTCGTCCAGAAGGGTGAACACTCGGGCAAACACATCCAGCCCGGCAATAACGCCGTCCTGCTTGCAGAGCAGCTCCACGGTGCCTTGGCGCCCCTCAGGCATAACGGCGTTGGCGGACACATCCTCATAAGTGATGTCCTCCTGCAGCGCCATGAGCAGATATTTGTCTGCTTGCAGTTTCATGGAAACGGAATTCATTGGTTTTTCATCCTTTCTATTTCGTGTGTCACGATCTCCCGGTATTGGGCAAAGAGACTGTCCGTGTCCGCATAGGCGGACAAGTCGATCTGCACAGGGTTGCACGGTGCAGGGTGTATGCCGAAGGCGATGTCGTCTGCGGCACGCCGGGAAAAAACGAGGGATTCCAGCAGCGAGTTGCTGGCCAGACGGTTTTTGCCGTGGACGCCGTTGCAGCAGGTTTCGCCGCAGGCGTACAGGCGGTGCATTCCGGTGCGTCCCGCAAGGTCGACGGTTATGCCGCCCATGAAATAATGCTGTGCGGGAACCACGGGAATCGGCTCGTGCAGGACGTTGTAGCCCGCCTCCAGACAGTGACGGTAAATATGCGGAAAATGTTCCAAGATGGTTTTTTCTCCCAGAGGGCGCATATCCTCCCAAACATGGTCAGAGCCGTCCTTTTGCATCTGCGCCTCGATGGCGGCACTCAGCAGATCCCGTGGCTGCAATTCGTCGGTGAAGCGGCTGCCGTTTTTGTCGTACAGCAGTGCACCCTCTCCTCGCACCGATTCGGAGATGAGAAAACGCCGACCCTTTTGGGTGCTGTAAAGGGTGGTCGGATGGATCTGCACATAGTTGAGGTGCGATACGGGGATGCCGTGTCGCAGGGCGATAGCCAAAGCGTCGCCGGTGATGTGGGGGTAGTTGGTGGAGTTTTTGTAAAGCCCGCCGATCCCGCCGCACGCCAAAACGGTGAAGTCCGCCGGGATGGAAAAAATATTTCCGCACGCATCCGCACAGACCACGCCGCCGCATGTGTTGTCTGCGCAGAGGATGTCCACCATGGTGGTGTTTTCCAACACAGTCACATTGGAAAGGGAAAGAACCTGTGCGAGCAGGGTGGAGGTGATCTCCCGTCCCGTTTTGTCCTCATGTAACTGTATTCTCGGGCGTGAATGGGCACCCTCACGGGTGAACTCCAAACGACCGTCTCCGTCCCTTTGGAAGCGGACACCCATACGGACAAGGTCACAAATCACGCTGTTGGAGCTGCGAATCATCAGATCGACGGACTTTTTGTTGTTTTCAAAGTGCCCGGCTCGCAGGGTGTCGGCAAAGTAGTCGTCGTAATCATCCTCGCCGCGCAGCATACAGATGCCGCCCTGCGCCAGAAATGAATCGGAGGCATCGGCGCTTTGCTTGGTGACGATGCAGACCTGCATATACTGCGGCAGGTTCAATGCGCAGTAGAGACCGGCGGCACCTGTTCCCACGATCACAGCGTCAAAGATTTTGTTCATTGGTTTCCTTCCTCTTTTTCACACGCTTCACGGAAAACTGTGAGATTTGTGCTTTGCACCGGGGAACCCCCGGCGAGGGTTCCCCACGCCAAAACAGTCCACCGGACTGTTTTGGCTCCCCTCCTGCGCTTTTCTGTTGTTAGGATTTCGCCGACTGCGGTCGGCGACCAAAGGCGCCGCCTTTGGAATCCGCAAGCCTTTAAAAAGGCTTGACCGAAACTTTTAATCCCACAAAAATCCGTGATGAACCAAATAATAGCAGCCGGACAGCCGTTTTCAGGCCGCCCGGCTTTTTTTGTTTTTTGAGCTGTCTATGTGCGGCAGCGCT
>JAQXLO010000100.1 GCA_029012165.1 Oscillospiraceae bacterium
GTACGCAGAGCTGCATGACCGCCGTGCCATGGTCCGCTCCAAGGAGCTGGAAATGCACACGGAAGCTGAGCAAGCGTAAAGGTTCCCCGGACAGAAAATATGCTCCCCCTATGGCAGACAATGGAAATTGTCCCCATAGAGGGAGCCTTTTGTTGCGCTTTTCACGGAATGTTGGGGGATTTTTGCTTCGCACCGGGGAACCCCCGGCGAGGGTTCCCCACGCCAAAACAGTCCACCGGACTGTTTTGGCTCCCCTCCTGCACTTTTCTGTTGTCAGGGCAATACCGCACACCCCAATTGTGCGGTGTTGCCTTAGATGAATAGGACGGCTGAACAGGAAAACGGTTCGCCGTCTTTTGCTTTGCCTGCCGGAAAGCGGTGGCGCTCTGTTCTACATCGGACATGACTTGCATATCCTTACAGTGACAGAAAAGAAAAGGAGCTGTTGCTATGGATTTGCAAGTTTTGACCTGTCCGATCAGTATGGCGGAAACCGTATTGGACACGGCGGCAGAAAATGCCTTTGATCTGGATATTCATCTGCCGGAGTATTACCCGGACATCCAGAGAATTTTGCGCTGTACCGTTACGCCGAATATCCACGCCGTGACCGTGGGACAGGATCGGGTGAATGCGGAGGGGAGCGGCGTGATGCGTATGCTGTATGCCGCAGAGGATAAGAAGGTGGTGTCCTTTGAGCAGACCTTCCCCATCAGCAAAAGTACCCCGTGGAAGGAGATCCCGGAAGCGGCGGTGACGGCGTTTGCCAAAACGGATTTTGTCAACTGCCGTGCATCGGGACAGCGCAAGGCCACCGTACATGGCGTGGTGTCTCTGCGGTTTCGTGCGCAGAAGAAAACACAGCAGAGCGTGGTGATCGGTGCGGAAAACCCTTGCCTGCAAATGCGGCAGAAGCCGGCGCAGGCCATCAGCCTGAACGCCTGTGCGGAGCGGAATTTTGCCATGAGCGAGGTGGTGGAGGTCGGTGCGCAAAATCCGCCGGTCAGCCGTATTCTGCGCAGTCATTCCACGATCTCGGTGGAGAGCATCAAGGCGATCAAGGACAAACTGCTTGTCAAAGGGGAGCTTTTGACGGATGTGCTGTATGCGCCGGAAAGCGGAGAGGAGCTTTGCAGCTTTCGCCATGCCATGCCGGTCAGTCAGATACTGGAGGCTGCGGGTATCGAAGAGAACAACGTGCAGGACATCTCTTTGCAGGTCGTGAGTCTGGAAACCACACCCAAGGCAGACGGCAGCGGCGAACAGCGGCTTTTGGAGATCGCCGTGCGTGTACAGGCGTCTGTGCGTTCCGGCGCACAGATTCAAATGCAGACGGTGCAGGATGCCTATACCACCGAGGGCGCCCTGCAGGCGGAGTATCAGGAGATGGAAATGCATACCCTGTCGCAGCAGATCAACGATTCCATGACCGCCAAGCAGACCTTTGACCTGACGGGAGAGAGCATCGCCTCCCTGCTGGATGCTTTTTGCGGTACGGTGCAGACGGCGTACCACACCGAGGAGGACACTATTGTGTTCACCTGTGAAACGACGGTCAGCTTCCTGTATCGGGACATGGACGGCAACCCTGCCATGGCGGATCGGCAGATGACGTTTACCTATCGGAAGATTCTGCCCGAAAAAACAGAGCGAGCCGAATGTACGCCCGTGGTGCAGATCAGCGGCTGTAAGGCATCTTTAGGTGCGGACGGCAAGGTGGAGGTCAAGCTGGAGATCCTGCTTTCCGGCACGGTATATGCGGTGCACAAGCAGCGGGTGCTGGTGTCTGCGCAGGCGCAGGAGGAGACGGCGCAAGCGGAAAGACCGGCTCTGACGATCTATTTCACCGATCCCGAAGAGGCGGTGTGGGACATCGCCAGACGCTACAAAACTACGGCCGAAGCGATCCTTGCAGAGAACGAACTGACAGGGGAGACGATAGACGAAAAACGGATGCTTATCATCCCGAGAGCGTGAGCGAGAACTGCATTCTGTATGGGAATACAGAGTGCAGTTTTTTTGGAAAAAGTGTTGAAAATCCATGGCTTTTTTGGTATGATGGGTGTAATTAAAAAATAGGAGGCTGACCTCATGTATAATTTCTCCATCGGCGTTATCATCGACTCTTTCCGCACCGATATTCCCACTGCCGTGCAAAAGGCAAAGGCGGTCGGCGCACAGGGTATTCAGGTGTATGCTACCCGTGGCGACATGGCGCCGGAAAACCTTGTTGGGGCAAAGCGCAAGGAATTTCTCGATCTTGTCAAAAGCAACGGTCTGGTGATCTCGGCGCTGTGCGGCGATTTGGGCGGTGGCGGATTCATGTTCGCCGAGCGCAATGCGGAAAAGATCGAGCGCTCCAAGCGGATCATCGACTTGGCCAAGGAGCTGGAGACCGATGTCGTGACGACCCATATCGGTGTTGTGCCTGAGGACGAGAAGGAGGATCGCTACAAAGTCATGCAGGAGGCGTGCTTTGAACTGTCCCGCTATGCGGACAGCGTGGATGCACATTTTGCCGTGGAGACCGGCCCCGAGACCTCTGCGACGCTCAAGAAGTTTTTGGACTCCCTCGGCTCCACGGGCGTCGGCGTCAATCTGGACCCGGCAAATCTTGTCATGGTGACCGGGGATGACCCTGCGGGCGCCGTCTATAACCTTAAGGACTACATCGTCCACACCCACGCCAAGGACGGCAAGCAGCTTTACTATCAGGATCCTGCCATTGTCTATGGTCTTGCCAAGAGCGAGATCGTCACCGGTCCCTCCTTCGAGGAGGTTCCTCTGGGCGAAGGCTCGGTCAACTGGGACGCCTATCTTGCAGCACTGGACGATATCGGTTTCCACGGTTTCCTGACCATCGAGCGGGAGGTCGGCGACAAGCCGGAGGAGGATATCCGCAAGGCGGTCACTTTCCTGAAGAGTAAAATCGGTTGAGGTGGTACTATGAAAACATCGGTCAGCAGCTACAGCTACAGCAACTATATGCGTCAAAGCGGCAAGAATCAGCTGGATCTGGTCGCCCTTGCCAAGGAGATGGGCTTTGAAGCCATTGAGTTTACCGACCTGCGTGCCCCGGAGGGCGTCAGTCAGGCGGATTTTGCCCGTCAGATCCGTGCGGAAGCGGACAGGGTGGGCATTGATATTTCCAGCTACACCATCGGTGCAGACTTTCTGAATGCAGAGGATCTGGACAAGGAAGTGGAACGCCTGCAGGGGCAGGTGGATATTGCAGCGATTTTGGGCGTTCGTGTCATGCGGCACGATGCCACCGGCGGTTACAAGGGGGCGGAGCGTACATACAAGACATTTGAGGACGCATTGCCCATTCTGGCCGAGGGCTGCCGCCGTGTTACGGAGTATGCGGCACAGAAAGGCATCCAGACCACGGTGGAGAACCACGGTACATTTTGCCAGGACAGCATCCGTGTGGAAAAGCTTGTTCATGCCGTCGGTCACCCGAATTTCGGCTTGCTGGTAGACGTGGGCAACTTCCTTTGCGCAGACGACCCGTCCGTGACCGCAGTCTCCCGAGTGGCGAGTTTTGCACGCCACGTTCACGTCAAGGATTTCCATATAAAGCCCGGCAATGAACCCAATCCCGGCAAGGGCTTTTTCACATCGAGAGGCGGCACCTATCTGCGCGGCGCCATCCTCGGACACGGCAATGTGCCGGTATACCAGTGCCTGCGCATTCTCAAGCAGAGCGGCTACGACGGATTTGTCAGTATCGAGTTTGAGGGTATGGAGGATAATATTCCGGCGCTGGAGATCGGTCTTGCAAATCTGAAAACGTATATTTCCATGGTATAAGAGGAAGAACTATGTTTACAATCGGTTGTCATTTGTCCGCATCCAAGGGCTATCTCGCCATGGCGAAACAGGCGATAGAATTGGGCGGCAACACATTTCAGTTTTTTACACGCAATCCCAGAGGGGGAGCGGCGAAGGACATTGACCCGGCGGATGTGGCGGCGTTTCACGACTTCGCAGCACGGCACGGGATCCAAACCATCCTTGCCCACGCACCGTATACCCTCAACGCCTGTGCCGCAGAGGAGCGTGTGCAGGAGTTTTGCCTTGCGACCATGCGGGACGACTTGCAGCGCATGGAGTACACGCCGGGGCAGATGTACAATTTTCATCCCGGCAGTCATGTCAAGCAGGGCATAGAGGTGGGCATTGAAAAGATCGCCGATACGCTCAACCAAATCCTTTGGCCGGAAATGACGACGACCGTCCTTTTGGAGGTCATGGCGGGCAAGGGCTCGGAGGTCGGCTCCAAATTTGAGGAGATTCGTGCGATTATAGATCGTACAACGCTTTCGGACAAGCTGGGCGTCTGCCTCGACACCTGCCATGTGTACGACGGAGGCTATGATATCGTGCAGGATCTCGATGGCGTTTTGGAAGAATTTGACCGGATTATCGGTCTTTCCCGTCTGCGTGCCGTTCATCTCAACGACAGCAAAAATCCTTTCTGTTCCCACAAGGATCGCCACGAAAAGATCGGACAGGGCTATATCGGCGCCGAGGCCTTCCAGCGCATCGTCAACCATCCTGCGCTTCGGGATCTGCCGTTCTATTTGGAGACACCGAACGAGCTGGACGGCTATGCCGAGGAGATTGCAATGCTGAAAGCGTTCAGAAAATAAAACGAAACTGCGCCCTTTTGCCAGGGTGCAGTTTTTTGGAGTATGACTATGGAGAGTAAAAAAAGAAGAATCTGGCTTTTGTTTCTGACCTTTTTCAAGATCGGCGCCTTTACCTTCGGCGGCGGCTATGCGATGATCCCGCTGATTTCCAAGGAAGTCGTGGAGACGCACAAGTGGATCACGGATGATGACATTTTAGAGATCGTCGCCATTGCCGAGTCCACCCCCGGTCCCATTGCCATCAATTCGGCGACCTTTGTCGGCTTCCGTGTGGCAGGGTTCTGGGGTGCCTTTGCTGCGACCTTCGGCGTGGTTCTGCCGTCCTTTGTCATCATCACGGCGCTGTCCTTTGTCCTGCGCCAATTCCAGAGCCTCAAGCCTGTGAAGTATGCATTCTACGGCATTCGTGCCGGTGTGCTCGCCCTGCTGCTCAAGGCACTGTACACCATGTTTAAAAAGTGTCCGAAGCACCTTGTTTCCTGCATCGTGATGGCGGGCGCATTCGTGGCGGCGGCATTC
>JAQXLO010000101.1 GCA_029012165.1 Oscillospiraceae bacterium
CATCATTTGTACCGATGCGGACGTGGATGGTTTCCAGATTCGCACACTGATTCTTACGATGATTTACCGTCTGATGCCAACGCTCATTGAGGCGGGCAAGGTGTTCATCGCAGAATCTCCGCTGTACGAAATCACCTGCAAGGATCAGACATGGTTTGCCTATACCGAAAAGGAAAAGGCGATGGCGCTCGAGGAAATCGGCGATGCGAAGTACACCATCCAACGCTCCAAAGGCTTGGGTGAAAACGAGCCGGAAATGATGTCGCTGACAACCATGAATCCTGCCACTCGCCGACTGATTCAAGTGACGGCGACGGATGCCGCAGAAACGGCGAGAGTGTTTGATATGCTTTTGGGCGACGATCTGAACGCCCGCAAAGCGCACATCGCCGAGGAGGGCTACAAATACATCGATCTGACCGACGTGTCATAAAGAGGAAAGAAAAATGGCGAAAAAGAAAAAAACAGAAGCGCAGACAGAATCACTGCCTGTCAATGCGCACATTCTCGGTGCGGGCGAGATTCTCAACCAGCGCATTACCGATACGCTGGAGATAAATTTCATGCCCTATGCCATGAGTGTGATTATGTCCCGCGCGATTCCAGAAATCGACGGGTTCAAACCGGCGCATCGAAAGATTCTCTATACCATGTACAAAATGGGACTGCTCACGGGGGCACGCTCCAAGAGTGCGAATATCGTCGGCCGTACCATGCAGCTCAATCCCCACGGTGATGCGGCGATCTACGAGACGATGGTTCGTTTGTCCAGGGGCTACGAAGCGCTTCTGCATCCCTTTGTGGACTCCAAGGGCAACTTCGGCAAGGCGTATTCCCGTGACATGGTCTGGGCCGCATCCCGATACACAGAGGCGAAACTGGACGGTATTTGTGCGGAGCTGTTTGCCGATATCGACAAGGATACCGTGGATTTTGTGGACAACTACGATGCCACCATGAAAGAGCCGACGCTGCTGCCCGTCACGTTTCCGACGATCCTCGCAAATCCCACTACGGGTATCGCCGTCGGCATGGCCAGTTCCATTTGTTCATTCAATCTGCGTGAGCTGTGTGACACCACTATTGCCCTCATCCGTGACGAGAACCATGAGGTGATCGACACCCTAAAGGCACCGGACTTTGTGGGCGGGGGACGGCTGCTGTATGACCGTGCGGCGCTGGAGGAGATATACCGCTCCGGGCGGGGCAGTATCCGTATCCGTGCCCGCTACAGCTATGACAAGTCCAACAACTGCATCGACATCACCGAGATTCCGCCCACCACAACGTCCGAAGCGATCATCGAAAAGATTATTGAGCGCATCAAAGCCGGCGCCATCAAGGAGATCAGCGATATCCGAGACGAAACGGACAAGACGGGTCTGAAGATCACCATTGACCTTAAACGTGGCGTGGATGCGGACAAGCTGATGCAAAAGCTGTACAAGATGACCACGCTGGAGGATGCATTTTCCTGCAACTTCAACGTCCTGATCGCCGGTGCTCCCCGCACGCTGGGGGTTGCCGACCTGCTTTTGGAGTGGATTGCATTCCGCACAGACTGCGTGAAGCGCCGTGTCTACTTCAATTTAAACAAGGCTAAGGAAAAGCTGCATCTGCTGCGGGGACTGGAAAAGATTCTTTTGGATATCGACAAGGCCGTCAAGATCGTGCGGGAGACGCAGGAAGAGAGCGAAGTCGTGCCGAACCTGATGATCGGCTTCCTTATCGACGAGGTTCAGGCGGAATATGTGGCGGAGATCAAGCTGCGTCACCTCAACCGTGAGCGCATTTTGAAGCGGCTGACGGATCTGGCAGATCTGGAAAAAGAGATTGCCGAGATGGAGTCCATCCTCCAATCCAAGAGCAAGGTCAAGAAGATCATTATTGACGAGCTGACGAAAGTCGCCGACAAATACGGCAAAGAGCGCAGAACAGAGATTTTGTATAATGTGGATCTGGAGGAAGAAGCTGCCGAAGAGACGGCGCCTTCCTATCCAGTCACCGTGTTTTTCTCCGAGCAGGGCTACTTTAAAAAGATCACGCCCCAGTCTTTGCGCATGAATAGTGAGCAAAAGTTCAAGGAGGGAGACCGGCTTCTTCGTTCCGTTGAAACGGACAACAATGCAGAGCTGCTGTTCTTCACCAATGCTCAGCAGTGCTACAAAGCCCGTGTCAGCGATTTTGAGGACACCAAGGCCAGTGTACTGGGCGATTTTGTGGCGGGGAAGCTGCAAATGGATCCGGGAGAAGTGCCGCTGTTCATGGCGGTGACGACCGACTACAAGGGCTATATGATGTACTTCTTTGAAAACGGCAAGGCGGCCAAGGTACCGCTGTCCGTATTCCAAACGAAAACAAACAGGAAAAAGCTCATCAAGGCATTCTCCGACAAATCTCCCGTGGCGGCATTTGTGCAGTTGGGGGAGGATACCGATCTGGTCGTGGTTTCTTCCGCAGGGCGAATGCTGTTGATCTCGACAGGAGCCATCTCTCCCAAGACAACGAAGGACACGGCCGGCGTGGCAGTCATGACGCTGAAAAAGGGACAGCGTGTCATGCAGGTCAAGCCCTATACGGAGGGTATGTTCCAAAAGGCGTACCGCTACCGCACGAAAAATCTGCCGGCGGCCGGCATGATGCCCACTGCGGAGGATGCGGGAGAGCAGATGAGTCTGCTGTAAACACAGAAATGCCGGAGAGAATTCCCCGGCAGGACGGAGGAATATTCGCAAACGCAGCTTGAAATTCCTTCGCTATCAAAAGTATATCCGTGCAATGCGCCAATATTCCTGCTAATTTTTTCTGAAAAAACTGTTTTTTTAAAAAAATAACTTGCAATTCTGCGCAGAGTATGGTAATATCTATAGGTACAAAAATGTGGAGGTTATATTGAATATGGAACCGCTCGAAATTATCCTTGGTGTTTTGATTCTCATCACTTCTATTCTGGTCGTTGTCCTTGTTCTGATGCAGGAAGGTCGTCAGCAGGGTCTGTCCGGTGCGATTGCCGGCGGCGCTGAGACGTTCTTCGGCAAGTCCAAGAGTCGTACCATGGAGCAGAAGCTGGTTAAGTATACCAAAATTCTTGCCATTGTTTTCTTTGTTCTGACATTGGGAACAACGCTGGCACTGTTCTTCATTCGCTAAATTTTTTCGTCGCTTTAGCCGCAGAGAGTGTTTCTGCGGCTGTTTTTTTATCCTTATACATGATGTGAGGGCGCCTGCAAAAGCAGACGCCCTTTTCGTATTACATTTCAAATTTGACGGTCAAAATTTTCTTGCCGGTGATCTCAAACTCTGCGAAGCCCTGATCGTCCATGGTCAGCGGTGCAACATCCTTTTCTTCCAAAGAGACAAGCTTTGCACAGCTCCACTTTTTATGTTCGTAGTCAGGCAGCTGGAATTCCGCTTTCTGCCGCTCCAGAGGAGACTGCGGTACCGAAATAGGTGCGAAGCCGCCGCCGAGGGAGACTGCGTTGCGCACAGCCTTGTCGGAGGGGTTGAACAGGCGTACCACATAACCCTTGCCGTCCTCACTGCGCTTGACGGCGCTGACGTTCAGATTCTCGTCACAAAGCTTCAGAAATGCGTAGGTCAGCGGATTCTTGCCGTGGTCATTGGGTGCGATCTGTGCGGCGATGGTGCGCAGGTTAAACTGCTCGGACGCCTGCCACACGTTGCCTTCCTCCCAGTCGCCTCTGTGGGGCATGAATGCATAGCGGAAGGTGTTTTTGCCCAGACACTGGGAACCCTTGTCCCAGGAGCTGTAGTCCTGCATTTCGGTGGTCACGCAGATGCGCAGGGGGAACGCACGGATGAGGGTAAGATATACGGTGCCGCACTCGTCGTCGGAGGCTTCGTACGCCTTCAGGCCCTCGTTCAGGAATGCAGCGCCGAGCTTGCCGTCGGTGACATCGACGAAGGAATTCATCGGATGCTCGGTCATGGGAATCTCATCGTACAGGGAGTAGTCCAGCTTGGCGGTCTGACGTTTGACCACATCAAATTGACCCTGTGCCCAGCTGTAGTCATACCGGATTTCGGTCGGGAACGCAACCTGCAAGTAGTGATCCTCACTGCGATTGTCAATGGTTGTTTCAATCTCCACATAGCGGGAACCCTTTCGCAGGGAAAGAACGGTCTCAATGCGGAACGGATTCAGGTGGGCAGAGCGGCGCTTTTCGTCCGCACAGCGCCCCTCGGGCAAAGCCCAGTCGATGACGATCTTGTACGCCGTTTCCAGCTCGCCCTCATGCAGCAGCGTGACACGGGCACGTTCACCCAGCGTGGTGAAGGTTTCGTCGCATTCGGGAACGACGTGCTCCCAGGGATTGCCGATTTCTCCCGTGTCTTTGAAGTAGCCCAGACCATTGTATTGCTTGCCGTTTTCCTTGTCGAGCACATTGAAAGTGCCGTTGGCATTGATGGTGATGCGCAGGAATTCGTTTTCCATGACCTGATTGGACTTGAGCATGGTGACCGGCGTCTTGGCACGCACTTTGTACAGCGGGCGCATTTTGTAGGTCTTGTAGCCGAATGCGGGCACATCCTTTACATACAGTTCGATCTCGTACTGCTGGGTGTGCAGGACATTGGCGCAGTCGTTGGGATTTTGGATAATCTGGGCATTGTTTTTGTTGGTGGAAATGATCTGATAGGTCAGTGCTTCGCTGTTTTCGTCGAGGATCTCGAAGCTGTCCGCTTTCCATTCGGCAGGAAGCTCCACACGTACACGGATGGATTCGGTGCGCTTGAAAGGAGCAGGATTGTAAACCACAATGGCGGCATCGTCACGGCTGAAGGACTTCAGGTCAATGTCGCCTGCCACATCCATAAAGGCACGTTCAAGAACGCAGGTGGACAGCTCCCTGGACTGTCTGTAGCGGGAGACAACGTCCTCGTACACGATGTCACGTCCGCAGGCGCCGATGCTGTCGTGACCGTGATTTTGCAGCAGATAGTTATAGGACAGGTCGATGAAATTGGTGGGGTAGGGAGCACCGGCCAGCGTGGCGAATACAGCCATCGGCTCTGCGTAGTTGATGAGCTGGCGCTCGGTATTGAAGTTATCCTGCTTGATGTAGGTGCGGGCGGAAAGGATCCAGCCGAACATACCGCTGACGCTGCCCTTGGTGTAGGGATCACGCATTTCGCCGTGCAGGACAGGGGAGTTGGGGTCGAACTCGTCGATGATGCCCTGCTCCATTTCCTTGAGGGTGCTGTGGAAAACGTCTGCGTTGGGCAGAGCGTCGTTCAGGTCACGGATGAGATCGACCTCACGGGCATCGGGACAGGAGCTGTCGTGACCTGCGGACCAAAAACGGTGGGAGGTCGTCCAGTCGTTGTCCTGCTCACGCACAGCCTGCTCGGCACGCTCCTGTAAGTTTTCCTTGAAGTACTTGTAGAACGGGTGGGTATACTGATAGTCCAGCTGATAGTGCTTGTTGTCGATGAATTTGAAGATGCCGTTGTCCTGATTCCACACCATATCCCGGTTGTTTTCGTTCTTTTGGTCAAAGTAAACGGGACGCTGGACAACGTACCAAATGTTGTAGCGTGGACGCTTGCCAAGACGGGAGGCGTAGATGCGGGTGCCGTCCGGGCTTTCCCAGAAAAATTCGGAGCGGGGTGCACAGTATTCGTTGATGCCACGGTAGAAGGAGGCAAAGTGGATGTCAAAGCCGGCATAGATCTGCGGCAGCTGGGAGATCTGTCCCCAGCCGAAGGGGGAGTAGCCGGTTTTGCTGATCCCGCCCATTTCATGACCGATGCGGTGTCCGAGAAGCAGGTTGCGGATGAGGGATTCGCCGCCGACGGTAAATTCATCCGGCAGGCAGAACCAGGGACCGACGCCAATGCGCCCTTCGCTGATGTATTTCTTCAGCTTTTCTTTCTTTTCGGGGTAGACTTCCAAGTAGTCCTGTATGGGCATGGTCTGAGAGTCAAGGTGAAAGTGGCGGAAATCGGGGTTCTTGTCCAGAATATCCAACAGCATATCCAGCATATAGCCCAGCATGTACTGCGTGCGGCGGGCAGAGAAACGCCATTCTCTGTCCCAGTGCGTGTTGGAAATAAAATGGCACTGAATCTTTTTGTCTTTGCTGTCCATTGTGTTCTCCTTAGCCTTTAATAATTTTCAGAATATCTGCAAAGCTTTCTTCAAAGTGGGTGCAGACGGCACGTGTGCCGCTTTCGAGGATGTTGCCGCCGGCAATGCCGATGGTGGTGTAGCCTGCCAGACGCACGGAGCAGACGCCTGCGCCGCTGTCCTCGATGCCGACGACATGGTTGCGCTCAGCGAACGCTTCGCCCAGACCGACGATACCCGTTTCGGAGTACAGCCACGGGTGAGGCTTGGGGGAAAGCTCGCCGAGAGTGCCAACGCTGCCCTTGCGCAGGGGGAACCCTGCGGAGATGATGGCGTCGTAGAAATCCTTGGGATCACCCATGCCCAGCGTCTTAAAGGCGGAAAGAATCTCCGGCCAAGCCTTCTCGTACAGTCCGGAGGTTACAAGACCGATTTTGATGTCCATGGCTTTGAGTTCATAGAGAAAATCCTTCACGCCCTTGGTCGGGGTGAATGCGCCGTCCTTGCCACGGCCTGCCATGATCTCCTCCATTTCCCGGTGCGTGTGCTCAAAGTAGTATTCCCGTGCCTTTTCCAGAGAGGCGCCGGGACAGTATTTGTCGATACAGTACTGCAAATGCTCGGAAACGGAATGACCGGAAACGAAAGGAATATCGCTCTCGTCCAGTTCAAACTTGGGGTTGCCCAGCAGGCTGGCGATACTCATCTGGATGATCCAGATCCAAAACTCCTCACTGCGGACGGTGGTGCCGTCCAAATCCATCAGCACGGCCTTGACGGGATATTCCGTCTTGACGGGCAAAACAGGGTAGTAGGTGGGATAGGCAATGGCGGACTTGACGCACGCCAAGGTGCTGTCGCCGAAGGAGACGAACTCCACCTTCTGGTCGCCGGTGGCTACGATATCGCAAACGCCGTTTTTGCCGACGGTAAAACGCTTGTCCTCGGTGGTTTCCAGCACATGGAATCCGCTGTCTGCGGTGATGTCTCCGAGATCGGGAATGTGGACGGTTTTGTTAAGCAGCATACAAAAATACCTCATTTCAAGGCAACACCGTACAATTGGGGTGTACGGATTGCGAAGTAAGATTTTTTGTCAGGTTGTACGAAAAGTCCGCCGATTTGCTGACGCAATTCAAGGGCTTTTTGTGCAAGCTGACGGAATAAGATTCGAGTAAGGCGTGCGCCGCAATTTGTGCGGTGGTACCTTAATTTTTGTTGATTATACCACATTCCTGCGGATTCGTAAATAGATAGTACATAAAAATTCGCTTTCCACAATATAAAATGCGGTTAAGAGCGCAGCAGTCAGCCAGGAGATACAGCAGCCATTCTGCGCCTGTTTGAAGAAGAGGATCCGATCCCCTTTTTCGATTACGACTTTTACAGAAATCGACTCTATTTTTTAAAGCCGTAGAAGTGGATAACGTTCATGTCCTCGTCCATCTCCAACCCGTGGGAGCCACGCCCGCCGTCGATCTCATGGCAGCCATGGTCGGGACAGAAGCCATAGAATACCTTTTTGTCTGTGTAATTTTTTTCGATCAGCTTGACGAGCTGCGTATAGGTTTTCACGTTCTGTGCCAGATGCATTAAGGATCTTTTGCGTTCCGGCCCGATGGCGTGCATCATGCTGTCGAAGTCCGGGTTATAGATGACCAAAACATCGTACTTGTCCGCTTCGATCAGCTGCTTTGCCTTGCGGTTGACCTGAAATTTGGTCGGATAAATGTAGTAGTCCATGTCCCGCTTTAAAAAGATTTTGGAAATGCTGTCGCCGGCCGTGGAAACGATGGCAACTTTTTTGCCCGCCTTAAGCAGATAGTCAAACATGGTGTCCACCTGCAGTACGGGTTTTTCGTAGCGCTGAATGCCGTGCTTTTCCGGCATCAGACCGGTGTACATACTCGCAAAGCAGACGGGCGTGACGCTGGGCATGACGGAACGCATTTTCAGCGCATATTGCGAGCAGCTTTTGGCAGGCGCGAAAATATCCGGATACTTTTCATACAGCCACCATGCGACAGCGTCCGGGTTATACAGAACCACTCTGTCCGCCTTTTCCGACAGCACTTCGTTGGGAACGTCAATGCCGTCCGGCACTTCGATGCCGAGAACGTGCAGGGCAGTGGCGCAGACGCTGGAAATACATCTTTGGTTTTCGTTCATGGTCAGAATTCCTTTCCTTCTTCAAATTCATGGACAATGTTATTCGTCGTCCTGCGGATAGAGTACGCCGATCTGCCGGCGGATGGCATCCATCTGCCGTGCGATATACAGCGTTTGCTCCTGCGTGACGACGGGACTTTCCGTAAGCCCCTGTGCAATGCAGTCGCAAACGTGTGCGATCTGCTCCTCGAATCCGTTTCCACGGTAGGGCGTGGGGATGCTGTACTGTTCACCGTTGAGCAGATTGACCTCGATGTTTTGCGGAGCATAGAATCGGTTCAGGTGGACATATCCCTTTGTACCGTAAATATACCCCTCATTGGGTTTGCGCAGCAGAACGGCGCTGGATAGATCGGCAATTGCGCCGTTGTCGTACTGCATAAGTACGCAGGCGTGTGCGTCAATGCCGTGATACAGATCGGCAGATGCCTGTATTTTTCGGACTGCTTTTCCAAGGTACCACGATGCAAAGCTTAAACCGTAGACACCCACGTCCAAAAGGGAGCCGCCGCCGTTTGCGGCTTTGAGCACATGGTGATCCATTTCGTCCGCATCCAGCGTGTAGCAAAATTTCCCCTCTACGCCTCGAACTTCGCCGAGCAGTCCGTCCTCGATCAGCTTCATCGTTTGGATGGTGCCGGGTACCAGCCTTGCCCACATGGCTTCCATGA
>JAQXLO010000102.1 GCA_029012165.1 Oscillospiraceae bacterium
GACGGCGTGAAGTGCTCCGTCTGCGGTGAGATCCTTGTTGCACAGGAAGAGATTCCTGCACTGGGTCACACCGAGGAAACCATTCCCGGCAAGGCAGCGACCTGTACCGAAACCGGTTTGACGGACGGCGTGAAGTGCTCCGTCTGCGGGGAGATCCTTGGTGCACAGGAAGAGATTCCTGCACTGGGTCACACCGAGGAAACCATTCCCGGCAAGGCAGCGACCTGCACCGAAACGGGTCTGACCGACGGCGTGAAGTGCTCCGTCTGCGGCGAAATCCTCACCGCTCAGGAAGTCATTCCTGCACTCGGTCACGCATGGGGCGACTGGACGAAAGCCGATGACGAGGTACACACTCGCACTTGTGCGAACTGTAACGAAACCGAGTCCGAAAAGCATACATGGACAGAGACCGACCGCAAGGATGCAACCGCTACTGAGGACGGCTATGTCAAGTACAGCTGCTCTGAGTGCTCCGCTGAGAAAGAGGAGATTCTTCCTGCAATCACTGCCGATGTCCTTTGGGCCGGCTACGAAGAGCAGGCGGCTGAAATCGGCGTTGACGGTGAAGCCAACATCATCTATGTTGTTGCGAAGCCCGGCGCTGCCAAGATCCAGATTCGTGACTCCAAGGGCGGCACATTGACCTACACAAGAGATCATGCTTCCGTCAACGATATCACGGATATCACTTATGCAGATGCTGCTTGTGAACTGTGGACTATCGAAAGAGCTAACCTGCTCGGCGGCGAGTATGTTGCTGTTGCAAAGTACAACAACGTCACCGGCATCAATGCTATCCCTGCAGAGCTTGGTGCAGCGTTTACTGTGGACGAAACTGTCTATGACACCACTGTTTACAGTGCTAAGATCGACGTGATTGATCCTGAGCTTGGCTACATCGTCTTTGACGGCAGAACCGCTCAGACCATCACTATCGTGACCGGCGTGGATGTCCAGAAGGTTCAGCTCGTCTCTGATGACGGTTCTACCATGACCTACAATTCCAGAAATGCTGTCGTCACCGGCGACACCGTGGATGGTAAGGAAGTCCTTGTTTGGACCATCACCAGACTGTTCGGCAACAACACAACCTATAACTTCAGCATTAACACTCGTTCCGCTCTGGGTCTTGCGGACAGCGGCGTGAAGCTTAGCTTCAAGGTTGCTCCTGCAGCTCCCAAGGGACAGGACATTGTTTCTGCAACGGCTGAGTCTACCGAGGCGGGCAAGGCAGTGTTTACTGTCGTGACTGCTGCAGAGGCCAGCAAGGTGAAGTTCACCAACACCGCAGACAACGGAACCATCACCATCGGCAAGACCGACGGCAGAGCTGTTGTAACGGATAACGGTGACGGCACCATGACTTGGGTCATTACCATCAACCACATCGCCGGCGAATTCACCTACAATGCGCAGGCGTATGTATACAGCCCGCTGACCGGCAGCAGATATTCTGCACCGATTTCTCTCAGCCTGACTGTTGCGTAATTTTCCCGAATCAATGACCCCATCCGCCGGGTTGTAAAAGGCGGACAGCACGAGCCGCAGGGTTTTCCCTGCGGCTCAAGCTTTTTTGAGGACGATTTATTCCCTTCACACAGAAAAATGTGGGATTTATGCTTTGCACCGGCGAACCCGGCGATGGTTCGCCCCACCTGAAAATTTTCGGTTCATCACGGATTTTTGTGGGATTCAAAGTTTCGCTCAAGCCTTTTTAAAGGCTTGCCAGACTGTCGAAAAGTCCGGCGAAAGTTTGGTTTTACAAAGCGAAAGCCTTCCCTGCGTGGGAGGGTGGCGAGGCGTCAGCCTCGTCGGGAGGGTTTTTCGCCGACTTTTGCTGTCTGCGTGCGTCGGCGTTTTGAACCCCTCAGTCTGCTGCGCAGACAGCTCCCCTCGCAGGGGAGCCAAACTGCCGGCAACATCGCCCTATCGCATACACGACCGTGCAGAGAAAATCGGAAGCAGCGACACTGCACCGATTCGTGCCGCCCCTGCGTGCTTGCAGAAATCACTTTTTCGACAAGCTGAGCCGCCACAACCGTGACGGCTCAGACTGTGTCGAGAAAGACACCAAAAAAATCAGAAGGTTTTGACAAGCTCCTTGAGATAGGCTTTGAAGTCGGCACCGATTTCGGGGTGATTCAGAGCCACCTCGCAGTTGGCCTGCATGATGCCCAGCTTGTTGCCCATGTCGTACCGTTTGCCGACGAAATCGACAGCGGTCAGCTTGCCCTGCTTGCCCAGGTCTGCCAGCGCATCGGTGAGATAAAACTCGCCCGTGGTGCAAAGCTTGACGCCGTCCTCGAGCATACCGAAAATTTCGGGCGGCAGAACCACGCGGCCAAGAATGGCGTACAGGGACAGAATCTGCTCCTCAGTGGGTTTCTCGATGATGTTGTGCACACGCATGATGTTGTCCCGCAGGGGAGACACATCCAGTGTGCAGTACTTTTTGATGGCTTCACGGGTGCACTCCTTGACGCCGACGGAGCCGCAGCCGAACTCCTCATAGGCACGGCAAAGCTGCGCCGTGACCGGATCCTCGGAGATGATCACATCGTCGCCGTAGAGCACGGCGAAGGGCTCGTTGCCCACAAAGGACTTTCCGCAGAGAATCGCATGACCGAGACCCTTGGTGATCTTCTGTCGGACAAAGTAGACGTTGGCCAGGTCTGCGATCTTCTTGATGGAATCCAGCAGCGCTTCCTTCTCCTTGTTGCCCTCCAGATTTTTTTCCAGCTCAAACGCATGATCAAAGTGATCCTCGATCACGCCCTTGCCACGGTTGGTGATGATCAAAATATCCTCGATACCCGCCGCAACGGCCTCCTCCACCAGATACTGGATCGCCGGCTTGTCCACGATGTTGAGCATTTCCTTCGGAACCGCTTTCGATGCGGGCAACACACGAGTGCCGAGTCCCGCCGCCGGGATAATGGCTTTCTTAACTTTCTGCATGGTAAAAAATCCTCCTTAAAGTCAAATCCTATGATAAATATAAAAGCAAATTTTGAAACATCATTTGCAAGAAGTAGCATCCCAGCAATCCGAAAACCGTCACGCCGCCTCTGCGCAGCGCAAGCATTTTGAATGTCTGCTCGTTCTGGGCAAAGTCACGCATACTCTGCACGTCCTTGACCACCTTCTTTTTGTACAAATGATCCGCAAACAGCGCCGCAAAGATGTTTGGAACAAACAGCGCCGCATAAAACAGCGCCATTGCCCTCGTCAGGCGATGCGCCGCCTGCTGTATCTCCTGCTGTGCGGCCGCATCCAGCGCAGCATACTCCTGCGCACTTTTTTCCAGCGTCAAGGTCTCGTCGATCGTGATATACTGCGAAACCACCGCATCGGTCTGATCCACGACCCTGCCCAAGGGGATGAACAAAAACGCAGACAACGCCATCCACAGGCCTAAAAAGAAAGCGCCTGCCTTGTAGATCTTGCGGTAGAAAAACCAGAACGGCGAAAAGAAAAACGCCGCCCAGTTCCAGCCCGCCTTGCGGCCGGTGGTTTTCTGCTTTTGGAATTTGCGGACATAGGCTCCGGCTCGCTGCTGGACAAAAATTGCCGCCTCTTTCGCCGTCACGCCGTCCAGATCCGCATCGGGCTGTGCATCCACGCCACGCATAAAGTAGTCCTCATTGAACGCATACGCCATGCCCTCGGGGACTGCACCCAATCGGTTGCCGCAGGTGGGGCAAACCAGCGTGTCCGCACTGCACGGCTCGCCGCATCGGGGACAGCGCAGTCCGTCCTGTGTTTGCTGCGTCGGCTGCGGCTGCTGCACCGGCGGCGTAGGCTGCCATGTGTAGCCGTCCCGGTGTGCCTCGGCAAAGGCACACGCACCCTTTTCCCGCCAGCAGTCTCTGTGGTGCGGTGCGCCGCAATCGGGACAGACGACCACGTCGTCCTGCGGCGTAAATTGTTTCCCACAAACGGGGCAGTTTTCGTTGAGGTAGTTCATGAATACTCCGATCTGTTGTTGCGAAGCTCGCATATTTGGATATCTTTTCCAGTTTCAAAAAGCTTATACTATTATTATAACGATAGTATGAACAAATTTCAATCTTTCTGTAAAAAGTTTCTTTACTTTTTTCAAAAAATCTATATAATATAATTGTTATATTGTGGGTATTTTTTTAAACGACTTTAATCAAGGAGTAAAAAGTATGATTCAATTTGAAGAACTGAAACTGGAACTGCTCTCCTACAGCGACAAGCTGAAGGATCTGCGTGAGGCGCTGGGTCTGGACAAGGTACTTGCGGAGATCGCCGAGCTGGAAGCGCAGACCGCAACGGAGGGCTTTTGGAACGACATCGACAAATCCCAAAAAGTACAGCGCCGCATCGCCCAGCTCAAGAACAAAGTCGGCGCTTACGAAGCGCTCAAGGGACATTTTGACGATACGCTGATCATGATCGAGCTGTCCGATGAGGAAGAGGATCTGGATCTGCTGGAGGAATGCAAGCAGGGTGTTGCCTCCTTTATCCGTGACCTGGACGCCCAGACGCTCAGCACACTGCTGACGGGAGAATACGACAGCCACAACGCCATTCTCACCTTCCACGCCGGTGCCGGCGGTACCGAAGCGCAGGACTGGGCGCAAATGCTTGTGCGTATGTACCAGCACTGGTGCGATGCACACGACTTTAAGTGCTCCATGATCGACTTTTTGGACGGCGACGAAGCGGGTCTCAAGTCCGCTGTTTTGCTCATTGAGGGCGAAAATGCCTACGGCTATCTGCGCAGTGAGTCGGGCGTGCACCGCCTTGTCCGTGTCTCTCCCTTCGACGCCTCCGGGCGTCGCCACACCTCCTTCGCCTCGCTGGAGGTCATGCCCGAAATCGACGACACCATCGAGATCGAGATCAGTCCCGACGACCTGAAGATCGACTATTACCGTTCCAGCGGCGCAGGCGGACAAAAAGTCAACAAGACCTCCTCCGCTGTCCGTCTGACCCATATCCCCACCGGCATCGTCACCTCCTGCCAGGTCGAGCGCAGCCAGCACCAGAACCGGGAAGTCGCCATGCGTATGCTCAAGTCCAAGCTGATCGAGATCAAAGAGCGGGAACATCTCGACAAGATCGAGGACATCAAGGGCGTACAGAAAGAAATTGCTTGGGGCAGTCAGATCCGCTCCTACGTTTTCATGCCCTACACCCTCGTCAAGGATCACCGCACCGGCTTTGAAATGGGCAACATCAACGCCGTGATGGACGGGGACATCGACGGCTTCATTAACGCCTATCTCAAGCAGGAATCTCTGAAAACCGTTTAAGGCCACACCGCACAATTGGACTGTGCGGATTGTGCAGCAAGTTTTTTGGTTCATCACGGATTTTTGTGGGATTCAAAGTT
>JAQXLO010000103.1 GCA_029012165.1 Oscillospiraceae bacterium
CTCCTGCGAAGCGGCCGCCAGCAGCTCCTGCTGGTAGGGGGTGTATTCCTCGCTGACGTTGGCATCCGCATCGAGGGCGGGGGCACGGTCTTGTACAAAGCGCACGATCCCGAACACGGCGCCGCCGACCAGCAGAACGGCTGCACAAATCAGCACCGCAAGCAGCCACGGCTTTTTGCCCGCCTTTTTCACGGGCGGTTTTTTCCGGGGCTGTTTTTGCTTGTGAGTCTTTTTCTTTTTTGGCGGTGCCGGCGGTGCAGACAGATCTATTTTTTGAAACACGTCCAGCAGAGGATCCACCGTTTGCAGACGATCCTCCGGCTCGATGGCAAGACCGCGCATGATGATGTGCGACAGCTTGTCCGGCATCTCCACCAGCTCGCCGATGGGCGTCAGACGATCCGCCTTGACCCGGCGCTCCAGACTGTCGATGGGTGTTTTCCCGGTCAGCATCTTGTAGATGGTGGCACACACCGCATAAATGTCGGTGAAGGGACCCTGCTCCGTGGAGGAGGAATACTGCTCCTTAGGCGCATAGCCGGGCTTGAGAATAACGGACAGGCTCTTTTCGTCATTTCCGGACGCAACTCGTGCCGAGCCGAAATCCAAAATCTTAACCTTGCCGTTGTTGCAGACGAAAATATTGTCGGGGGAGATGTCCCGATGGATCAGCCCGGCAGCATGGATCTCCCGCAGTGCCTGCAAGACGGGGAGCATGATCTGCACGGTCTGCGCAACGCCGTAGGAGCCTTTTTCCGACAGAATATTTTTGATGTTTTCGCCTTCCAAAAGCTCCATGATGATATAAGCCGTGTGGTTGGCCTCCAAACAGTCATAGACCTTGACAACGCTTTCCAAATCGTTGAACCGTGCCAAACGCCGGCTTTCGTCCAGCATCCGGCGGATGCCGTTTTGAAACAGACCCTGCGCCTCTTCGTTGTAGCAGGTGATGTCCAGCTCCCCCGTGATGCGGGAGGCAAGACTGGTGGGCATGAACTCCTTGATGGCGACCTTTTTGTACAGGCGGGTGTCCCACGCAATGTAGGTGATCCCAAAACCACCCTGCCCGAGGCAGCGCCCGATCAGATACCGATCGATCAGGATCGTGCCCGGCTCCAGATGGTTTCTGGACTTCGCCGCCGTGCCTTTGATGTAGCCGCAGTAGGGGCATACGTCATATACTTCATCGTACTCGTTCATACAGCCTAAACAGCGTTCCATAATGCGTCACCTCCCTGCGTCAAGTGTTCATGACGGCGATTGCCGAGTAGTTGTCCATATTTTTTCCGGCGCCGTTTTCCAAAACGACAGCCTGCATTTTTTTCAGCCAATCGGATGCATCGGTGCTCTTGTGCAGCAGCTTGCACATTTGCTTTTCGTCAATGTACTCCCAAAAACCGTCGGAGCAAAGCAGAAAAGCCTGACAATCATCCAGCTTGTACGGCGCAGAAACATCGTAGCGGATTGATTCCTCATCGCTGCCCAGTGCCCGCAGCAAGCGGTTGCGGTCAGGGTGGAAACGGATCTCCTTTTCCTTGATGTTGCCTGCATTGGCGAGCATCTGCGGGACGCTGTGATCCAGCGTGCGGCAGGTCACGGCGTTATTTTGAAACAGGTACAGCCGTGAGTCGCCGATGTGGCACCATGTGCAGTGATCCTTGCAGATCAGCAAAGATACCAGCGTGGTTTTCATCCCGGCGATACAGCCTTCCCGCTGCTGCATCTCTAAAATTTCCTGATTGGCTTTTTCGACCGCTTCCTCAAAAAAGGGGCGAGGATAAAAGTCGTAGGTGTGCTCGAACACTTCCCCGAACACACGGCACGCCGCCGCAGAGGCCGCATCCCCACGACCGTGACCGCCCAAGCCGTCACACAGCACGAAGCAGCAAACGCCCTCCCGGTTGAATACGGCGATGGCGTCCTCATTCCGCTCACGCTCTCCCTTTTTGGAGATTCCTTTATATGTAACCACAACGATTCCCCCTGTGCGCAACAATTACAAATACTTGTTGATAACGATAAACAAAATGATCAGCAGTGCCACCAGAACGGCTGCCAGACCGCCGATGATCAGCGCCTGCTTTTTCGTATTGCCCGCATCAATGATTCCGTCGATATCCACCATCTCTGTTTTGTCCAGCAGCGCATTTTTCATATCCGCAGCGCTTTTGAAGCGGATATCCTTGTTCATGTTCATGGCCTTGCAGATACACAGCTTGATTTGCTGCGGCAGATCCGTTTCGTCCAATGCCTGTCGAAGCGTATCCTCCGCTTTGCGTTCGATCGCATCCGGGGGCGTTTTGCCGACCAGCATCCTGTAGAGAACTGCGCCGACGGAATAAATGTCGGAGTAGGCACCACGTCTTTCCGTGCTGACGTACTGCTCATACGGGGCGTACCCGGGAGAGAAATAGATCGTCATCTCGTTTTCCTTGAACGGAGACGCCTCTTTCAAAAACACGAAATTGATCAGCTTGATCGTATTGTCCGTGGTGATCACGATGTTTTTCGGCGTGACTGCACGGTGGATCAGATCCGCCTTGTGCAGCTGCGCCAGACCGTCCAGTATCGGCACGATGACAGACAGCGCCGTGTTGATGTCCACCGCACCGCCGCACTGCTTGAGATAATCGTCCAGCAGCAGACCCTCCAGATACTCGTTGACGATGTAGACCGTGCGGTTCGCCTCGAACGTGTCGAAGATGTGCATGATCCCGTCGCAAGCGGAGAACTGCATCATTGTTTTTGCGCTGGCAAAGATTTTCTGTGCGCTCTTTTCCGGCCACTGTGCATTGTTTTGCAGCGGCACAAGGTTCAGGGAGTTTCTGTCCCGTGTGACCAACTCCCGGGGGAAATGCTCCTGCACCTCCACGATCCGGTTTTGCTGCATATCCAAGGCCTTGTAGCAGACCGCATTCTTGTCTGTGGAGAGCACTTCGCCGATCAGATAGCGCTCCTGCAGCACACAGTGCGCCGGAAGAAACGTCTGCTTGCGCCCGCCGGACTCCACGTATCCGCAGTGCGGGCAACTGTTTTCATTCCCCTTTTCTTCAAAACAGGAAATACAAAGATTCTCGTACATTTTTTCTCCCCTTTAATTCAATCGAAATGTGTTGGACATATCTCCCACAGCGAGCACCGATCCTCTCGGTACATCCACATCCACATCGTGCGCAATGCGCATTCCGTTGATAAACGTACCGTTGCGGGAATGGTCGTGTACCGTATAGGCGCCGTTTTTCAGGTTGCACCGGATGCTGCAATGGGTGCGGCTGATTTTTTCGCAGTTTTCGTCCATCACGATGTGGCAGGTTTTGGGATCACGTCCGATCGTTACGGTCTCGTCCCGATCCAGCCGAAAAATTGCCTCCGCATATTCGCCGCTGATCCCCATGATGGAGCCGGCAAAGTCGGCGTCCTTCTTTTTAAATATTTTCATAGCACACACCCGGCTCTCAGTTCTTCCATGTAAAGGATTCGCCGCAGAAGGGAACAAACACCAGCTCGGATTCCCCGACGGTCAGCTTGTCTCCGGATTGGAGTGCCGTGGCTTCAAGCAAAGGCTTGTCATTGAGGTAGCTCAGCTCCGAGGAGGTGTCACCCGGCTGCGCAAAGAAAGAGTTGCCCTTCGGGTCATAGGTGACGATCATGTGTCTGTCTCTGGAGACGGCGGAATCCCCGCTCAGGCAGATATCCATCGTACCGCCGCGTCCCAAAAAGTTTCTGCCGGATTTCAGGCGGAAATCCTGTCCGAAGTGAACGCCGCTGATGCAGACCAGCCAGCCCACGACCGGCTCCGTGCCCAACGTTTTCTGATAGAAATGTACGGTTCGACTGTCGTCCGGCACTTCGGCGGACACGGACGAAACGGAAACGGCGGGCGCCTGCTCAAACAAGTCCTCCGTGTCCGTAACAGGGACGAAAAGATCCGGCGAGATCCCATCCACCGCTTTTTCGGGCGTCTGCGGCAGTTCGGAGAAATCGTCCGTACTGGGCAGCGGCTGTGCATCCGTTTCCCATTTTGTGGGGGGAATCAGCCCGGTATTTTCGCAGTGGGGACAGACTTCATATTTGCCTGCATCATAAAAATGGCCTTTTTCACAGCGTGTGAGTCGTTTGATTTCTTTCATACCGTCTTCTCCTATTCTTCTATTTCTAAATATTTCATAAACTGTTTTTTGACGTCGGCATACCGCTTTTGACTGACGGGAACAAACAGACCGTTGTTCATGGTCAAGCCGTCCCTTGTCAGACTTTTGATGTATTTGAGCTGCACGATGTAGCTTTGATGTACACGGACAAACTGCTCCGCATCCAGCGCCTGCTCCACTTCATCGAGCTTTGCATAAAATTCGGTGTCCAGACCCTTGTTGACGATACTGCATTTTCTGCCGCTGCTGGCAAAGTAATAAATATCGTCCAGCCGCATACGCTGCACGGCGCCGGAAACTTTGTAGGTGAAATAGTTTTCGGTGTTCGAGGCGTAGTAGCAGAAATAGCGGTCGATGGTTTCGGACAGCGTCTTGATGGGGATAGGCTTGATCAGATAGTCGAACACCCGCAGCTTGTAGCCGAACAGGGCGTAGGAATCGTCCGTGGATGTAAAAATAATTTCGGTGTGGACATTGCCGGTTTCCCGAATGCGCTTGGCGATTTCGATACCGGGGAGGATATCTGCGTTCACCTCGATAAAAACGATGTCGAAGCGGAAATCGGTTTCAAAGTCGATCTGCATCACCGCCTCCATGGAGGTATACGCTTCGTAACCGAATTCACACTTATCAAACAGCAGATGCACCAGAACATCCTCTAATTGATCCGCACTGTTTTCTAAATCAAAAACCGCAACTTTCAGCATAGTTTCACTTCCTTTTGGCAACCCTTGTGCAGATTGCGACACAAGATTCAAACACGGCGTGTGGCGGGATTTGTGCGCCGCTGTCTTAGCCCTGCAGCAGCTTTTCGCTGTGCAGCATCCGCACGCTCACCATCCACATCAGCACCGAATACAGCAGCGAGGACAGCACGGTGAAAAGAATGTGGATCGGTTCCGCCGTGCCCAAAAAGATCATCTTGATGGAAACGATCACGTTAAATACCGGGATCCACATCGCCGCAGCATGGATATTGGCGCTTTCCATAAACATGGTCAGACCGCTCAGCAGCGTGGGGAAAATGGTGATCAGGCTCATCTGCGACTGGGCTTCTTTCACCGTTTTTGCGTGCAGACCGATCATGGTCATGAGGGAAACCGCAAAGACAGACAGCACCAAACACACGGCGACCAGATGGAGGATCTGCGCAAAAGACAGAGAGACCTTTGCACCGCCGGTTTCCGCACCGCCGGACAGCATCGTCCAGGCGGAGTCCGAGCACAGGAAGGAAATGACGTACGCCAGGATGGACAGGAGCATACCCAGCAGACTGATAAACAGCGTCGCCGTGAACTTGGCCATCAGGATGCTCATGCGGCTGGCCTGTGTGGTCATCAGACTTTCAAAAGTGCCCCGTTCCTTTTCGCCGGTAAACAGATCCACCGCCACCGAAACGCCGCCGCTCATGATCATCATCACCAGCATCATGGGCGCAATGGACGCCATGATGGAGTTGTTCGCCTCGCCCGTTTCGTCCGACAGCTTGACCGCTTTCAGCTGAAACGGCTGTACGGAAGCCATGTCCACATGGTACTCGGTTTGAATCGTTTCGTACAGCGAAAGCTGCCGTGCCGTTTCCACGGCGGTGATCAGCGTTTGACCGGCAGTGGCGGATTTGGTGGAAGCGTCGTTGTAGGTGATGGTGATCTGTCCGTTGTTCAAGCGGATCACCGCATACACGTTTCCGTTTTTCAGATCCTCCGTGGCGTTTTTTTCGATTGCGGTTCGGCGTACCAGCTGCGTCGATTCAAACAGCGTCTCGTACAGTTCCTCGTCGATGGAACCGGGGGCATACTCCACGATGCAGGGGATATTTTTTTTCAGCTCTTCCTTGTCCAGCTGTGTGCCCATGAGCATATACATCAGCGGGAAAACCAGCACCGGCACAAACAGCATGACAAAGCTGCGCTTGTCCCGGAAGATATCCAGCATTTCTTTTTTCAGAATCAGTTTAAAGTCACGCATTGCCGCTGCCCTCCGCAATTCGGAAAAACATTTCCATCACATCGTCCGTACCCTCTCCGGCGAGGATCTCCCGCTTGGTGCCGTTTCGGATGATCCTGCCGTTTGCGATGATGACCAGATTGTCGCAAAGGCGCTCGATCTCGTGCATATTGTGCGTGGAGACCAAAACGGTTTTTCCCTGTTCCTTGCAGGTCAGGATAAAGTCCTGCACATCCCGGATGCTGTAGATGTCCAATCCTGTGGACGGCTCGTCCAGCAGGATGGTGGACGGGTCGTGGACGATGGACTTGGCGAAGGCGACCTTTTGCCGCATTCCCCGGGAAAAGCCCTGTACACGCTTGAAAAGAAAACGCTCCATGTCCAGCAGATTGGACAGCACCTTGATCCGTTCCGCCGCCTGATCCTCGTCCATGCCCTGCAGCTTGGCAAAGTAGAGAATGTTTTCCCACGCCGTCAAGCGGTTGTACAGCGACACATCGCCGCCGAACAGCACGCCCATGTGCCGGCGTGCGCCGTTCGGGTCACGGATCACATCGGTTCCATCGACACAAATCGAGCCGGAATCCGGGTGCAGGATGGTGGAGATCAGACGCATGGTCGTCGTTTTGCCGGAGCCGTTTGCGCCGATAAACCCGGTGATCTGCCCGGACTGTGCCGTGAAGGATATATTTTGGATTACCTGTGTTTTTCCAAAGGATTTACACACATTGGAAACTTCAATCATAATTTATTCTCCCATTACCCCGTTTAAAAACATATATGTATAATAGTAAGATAATTCCTGTAACTTGTCAAGAATACGGAGATAAAAAAACAGTATTTTTTGCAGAAAGTGTACACTTTTTCAGTTATTTTGTCTCGGATGCTCCTTTCGTTCCCGAAAAGCAAAAAGACGCCGCCCGGCGTCCTATTGCACAAGTCGCTCAGCGGGTAGCGATCAGGGTGACAACGACAGCCGCAGACGCAAGGATGATGGCGGTAACGATGAATTCCATGGCGATTCTCCTTTCTGTTTTTTCGGGGGCTCGGCCTCCCCTTGACATCCCTACCATACCACAAGGCGTTCCAAGTTTGTGCGGAATGTCATTTTTGACAAGCTTTTTGTCATTTTTAATGCATCGCTTCGCATTTATGACATAGACAATGTAAAATTATCGCTTTTGGGATAGAAAAACGCCGCTCTCCGCATTTCGGAAAGCGGCGCTTCGGCGGGGCGCAGCATCAGCGTGCCATTTTGCCGAGGGTGTAAGCCGTCGCAAGGGTGACGGCGGAATAGCAAACGGACCAAGCCAAAAACCACATAGCAGCTTCTCCTTTCGCAGAATTTGTGCCGTGCTCAGCGGGTGGCGATCAGGGTGACCACGACGGATGCGGCGGCGATGATGATGGCAGTAACGATGAATTCCATGGTTTTTTCTCCTCTCTGTTTTTCGGTTAGCGGGTGGCGATCAGGGTGACGATGACGGCGGCAGATGCCAGAATGGAAGTGACGATGATTGCTGTCATGATTTAGTACCTCTTTCTTTTTTATTTTCAGGGTTCTCTCTGTCCCCTCGACACCCATACAATACCACAACCCGCACGAAATTTGTGCGGGTTGTAAAATTTGACGCATTATTTGTCATTTTTAAAAATTGAAAGGTGTTCTGAAATCTTATCCGTATGGAAAATTTGTCGGATAGGATACATCTACCGTGAAAGAGAATGCATCAAAGTATCCGGCAAAATAATTTTCATCTAACCCTTCGTAATTACTTTCGATAAATACCTCGTTCATATAGCCGTCACCACTTCTGCCAAACGAATCCAAAGATCCATTCTGAACTGTAAAGGTATGAAAGCCATAGTGTTGGTCTTCATTTTGGACATTTATATTGATGATCCCGGCTTCTCGATAGTAGATGGAGTGTATTACTTGACCTTCTTCTTTGATTCTTTGCAGCATGGTTGTGCCATATTTCAAGCTTTCAACCTGCTTCTCTGTAATTGGGATTCCGCCGTACTCCACAAGACGGCAGTTCTCCTCATCAAATCGAAAGTAGGATTCCTCCCAAATCATGTGCTCAGAAGTACAATATAAAAAATCCGTGTCTGCCGCCGTAAACCGCTGGAGCGTACCGTCAGAAGTTTCAATGAGAGCGGTCGGTTCCCCACTTTTGTTGACTGTAAAATAATAATAGCACATATGTCCGCCCGCTGGACCTGGACCCATTCCAATAGACCATGCGATAAAATCATCTGTTAAGATTACCGTATCTGTCGGCAAATTATAATACCAACGGGTTTCTTTTTCGGAACATATCTTTTCACAGCTTTTTTCGGATGCAAACCAGCACTCAATCAGCCGTACTCCAGAATCATCCGTCGGACGATTACTCTCCTGCTCTGCCACCAAGGCAAATGCCTCCTTTTTTCCGTCTCCATTGTAATCCATTTCCGAACAGCGAATGACTTCCATATCGTCAGAGATTTTTTCTTCAATCATTTTTTGAAAATCAACTTGAAGTCCGAGTTTCGCTTCCGTCACAACAGGGAGAGCTTCGGTTTCCGTTTCGCTGGGTTCGGTGGCGTTCGGCTTTTGGATTGCAGTCACCACTGCCACGGCAACGGCGGCAAGGAGGAGGATTAATGCGACGGCGGCAAGGAGGATGCGCAGGCGTTTGCGTTTTTTCTGCTTTTCCTCAAAATCCAAAAACTGCCGTGGGTCGATGGCATAGCTGCTTTGCGGCAGGTCTTTTTGCAGTGCCCGCAGCAGTTCCCCTGCGCTTTGGGTGCGCTTCTCCGGCTCAACGGCCAAGCCCTTGCGCAGAGCGTTCTTTGCAGAATCCGGTATCGCCACATCCGGCGCCGCATCCTCCGTGCGGGACAGGCTGTCCGGCAAAGTGGTTCCCGTCAGCATACGGTACATGGTCGCACAGACGGCGTATACATCCGTCCATGCCCCCTGATTCCCACGCCCGGAATACTGCTCCTTCGGCGCATAGCCTTGCTTAAGAATTACGGACAGGGTCTTTTCGTTCGAGGTGCTGGTTACCCGGGCGGCGCCGAAATCCAACAGCTTGATCTTGCCGTCCTCGCACACAAATATGTTGTCCGGCGCCACATCCCGGTGGATCATCCCCACGGAATGCATGGAATCC
>JAQXLO010000104.1 GCA_029012165.1 Oscillospiraceae bacterium
ACAAGGAAAGCATTCTGTCTGCCAGCGTCATCATCGCCGTTGCCGGCATGGAGGGCGCACTGGCGAGCGTCATCGGCGGTCTGGCGGATTGCCCGGTGATCGCCGTTCCCACCAGCGTGGGGTACGGCGCATCCTTTGGCGGGGTGTCCGCACTGTTGTCCATGCTCAATTCCTGTGCCAGCGGTGTGTCGGTGGTGAACATCGACAACGGCTTCGGGGCAGGCTTTTTGGCCAGCAGGATCAATCATATGGAGGCGAAGCAATGAGAACACTGTATATAGACTGCGCCATGGGTGCGGCGGGAGATATGCTCACGGCGGCACTGCTGGAGCTGACGGATGACCCGTCCGCAGTGGTGCGGAAACTGAATACGCTCGGCATTCCCGGCGTGGAGTTTATCGCCGAGCCGAGTGTGAAATGCGGTGTGGGCGGTACCCACATGACCGTGCAGGTCGGCGGACATACGGAGGGGGAGCACCACCACCATCACCACGACCACGACCATGAACACGGGCATCATCACCATAGCTCGATGCAGGATATTGCGCATATCATCAATGACCTGAACGCTTCCGATACAGTCAAGTCGGACGTGATGGCGGTGTATACCCGCATTGCCGAAGCGGAAAGCCATGTCCACGGTGTGCCGGTGACCGATATCCATTTCCACGAGGTGGGCACGATGGATGCCGTGGCGGACATTACGGCGGTGTGCGTACTGCTCGAAATGCTGGCACCGGACAGGATCGTCGTGTCGCCCATCCATGTGGGTAGCGGTCAGGTGCGCTGTGCCCACGGCATTCTGCCCGTGCCTGCACCTGCCACGGCGCATATTCTGCGGGGCGTGCCGATGTACGGCGGCGTGATTCTGGACGAGCTTTGTACCCCCACAGGTGCGGCGCTGCTGACGCATTTCGCCGATGCCTTTGGCGCTATGCCCCCCATGCAGACGGAAAAGATCGGCTACGGCATGGGCAAAAAGGACTTTCCGGCGGCGAACTGTGTGCGCATCTTTTTGGGAGAAACGGCGGATACGGCGCAGACTGTGGCGGAGCTTTGCTGCAATCTGGACGACATGACCGCCGAGGAGATCGGCTTTGCCATGGACAGGCTGTTTGACGGCGGTGCGCTGGATGTGTTCACCGCTTCCGCCTATATGAAAAAGAATCGACCGGGGACAGTGCTTCATGTGCTGTGCCGCCCCGAACAGCGAGAGACGATGCTGCGCCTGATTTTTCGCCACACCACGACGATCGGTGTGCGAGAGTGCGTGCAGAACCGCTATACCCTGCGCCGAATGGTGCGCACAGTGGAAACCGCTTGCGGTGAAGTCCGGCAAAAGGTGTCGCAGGGGTACGGCGTTACACGGGTCAAGACGGAGTACGATGATCTGGCAGGACTTGCCGCAGAGCAGGGAAAGTCCTTGGAGGAAATTCGCCGGATGCTTCGGCAGGAGAACGGAACGTCTGTCGAGAAAAAGTGAAATTTGCAAATTCTTTACTTTTTCTTAACCGCAAACAGAGAATCGTCCGATACAATACAGAAAACAGACAGGAGGCGTATCGGATGAAAAAAGGACTTCGGATTGCGGCGGGGTTGGTGCTTTTGGTGCTGGTGGTTGCGCTGACGGTGAATTTTATCGTGATCGGCGGGGCAAAGCCCCACATTGCAGACCCGGCAGACGTGGGCACGGGTTACGACTGCATACTGGTGCTCGGCTGTCAGGTCAACGGCGAGACGCCCAGCGATATGCTGCGTGACAGGCTTGACCGTGCCGTGGCGCTGTACAAGGCGGGCGTTTCGGATACCCTTCTGCTCAGCGGCGATCACCTGAGCCGTGAGGGGTACGATGAGGTGACGGCGATGCAGAAGTATGTCGTCGGACAGGGTGTGCCGCAGGAGGCGATCCGGCTTGACCTTGCGGGCTTTTCCACCTATGAATCCATGTACCGTGCCCGGGAGGTTTTTGGAATGCGGCAGGTGCTGGTGGTCACACAGCCCTATCACCTATATCGGGCGGTCTATGTTGCACGGCGGCTGGGACTGGAGGCGACCGGGACGCAGTCCATGCCGAACCGCTATGTCTATCCGCTGTACAACCAAGTGCGGGAAGTGCTGGCACGCAACAAGGATTTTCTGTATTCTTTTGTAAAACCGAAGCCTTAGTTCTTTCACGAGATTGAAAATATCCGACAGCTGTGGTACAATCACAGCTGTTATTTTTTTGCGCAGAGGAGAGAAAGCAATGAAAAAATTGACAGTAAAAGATCTGGCGCTGATCGCCCTGATGGCTGTATTGATCGCCGTCTGTTCGTGGATCAGCATTCCGGCGGCGGTGCCGTTTACCCTGCAAACGCTGGGCATTTTTCTGGCACTGCGGCTTTTGGGCGGCGCAAAGGGAACGGTGAGCGTTCTCGTTTATATCCTGCTCGGCGCCGTGGGTGTGCCGGTGTTTGCCGGCTTTTCCGGCGGCGTGGGCGTCCTGTTCGGTCCCACAGGCGGCTACATTCTCGGCTTTTTGGCGGCCGGCCTTGTGTATCTGCTGTTGGAAAAGGTGCCCAAGCAGGGGAAGGTCATGGATTTTTTGCGCATGGTTGCCGGGCTTTTGGTGTGCTATGCGCTGGGAACGGTGTGGTTCTATTACACCTACGGCGTGCAGAATGCCATGGGGATCGGAGCGGTGCTGATGGCGTGCGTGGTGCCGTTTATTTTGCCGGATGCGGTGAAGATCGTGCTGGCACAGCTGCTGGCAGAGCGGCTGCAAAAGGTTCTGAAATTATAATTTCTGCTGTGCATTACGCAGGCAACACCCGATTGTGCAGTGTTGCCTTAACGGAATGCGCAGCTTTATTTTACAGCGCACGTAAATTTTTTTAAAAAAGTGGTTGACATTGTGCCGTCTCGTCTATATAATGTCCTTAAATTTATGGACGCATGGAAGAAACGAGGTGGCAGACATGAATTTTGACAATGTTCTGACCAACGGTCCCATTTCCGACTTCGTGCGAGAACGAGCGGAAAAGACAATTTCAAGCGATGAATTACCGTTATTTGTGATGAACGGAGACCTGACGCTCCGCGCAAAATACGGCAGTTCATCGCTTTTTGTGTTTCGGGACCATTTGGCGGCTTTTGACGAGACATACGAAAACAGCTGTGTGCAGGTGCAGTACAGCGAGATCCGTGAGGTGCAGATCAAGCGAATGTACGGCAACGCCCTGTTCATCGTGCACCTGCAAAACGGTCGCTCGCAGAAGCTGATGCGCTTCTCCTATGCGGTGGCGGACATTGCGGATTCCGTGGCTTTGTTCATCCAAAAGGTGAACGAGGGCGAGGACGTGGATGAGAGCTTTGAGATCGTCCGTGCCTCCTACAAAAAGATGCGCTCCTTCTGCCCGAAGTGCGGACGAAAGCTGCCGTCCCCCGATACGCCGTGCATCAACTGTCAGGGCAAGTCCAAGCTGTTCAGCAAGTTTGCGGTGTACATTAAACCGTATCTGCCGAAGCTGGCGGTCTGTCTGGTGCTGGCGGTGCTGACCACGGCGATGGCGCTTGTCCCGCCGTACATCACCAAGATGATGGTGGACGACATCATCCCCTCCGGCAACAGCAAGCTGCTTTTGCAGGTCATTTTGGCGCTGCTGGGCGTATATGTTCTGCAATATACGGTCGGCGCCGTGCGGGCGTATATGATGCGCATCGTGGGCGACGGGATCATTATCGACCTGAAAAAGGATGTGTATGCCAAGGCGCAGTATCTGCCCATGCGCTTCTACGACAAAACTTCCACCGGCTCGGTCATCAACCGCATCAACGGCGACACCGCCACATTGCAGGGCTTCATGCTGCGCATCACGCAGGAGGCGGTCGTGCAGGCGTTTACGCTGATGGGTGTAGTGTGTATCATGCTGGTCATGGACTGGCGGCTGACGCTGCTGTCCCTCATTCCGGTGCCTATCGTGGTGGCCGTGGGCAAATATTACGGCAAAAAGATCGCACCGAGATACATGCGGCTGTGGAAGCGTGCATCGGCACTGTCCTCCATTTTGACCGACACCATCCCCGGCGTGCGTGTCATCAAGGCGTTCACCAACGAGAATAACACGATCAAAAAATACAAGCGCCATTGTGACGACTGGATGCAGGAGGACAAGGCGGCCGCCGTACCGGCATCGGTCATGCCGAATGTGATTACTTTCTTAGTCACCTGCGGCTCGGTACTGATCTGGCTTGTGGGCGGCAACTGGGTCATCCACGGCACGGGAAACGTTTCGCTGGGTCTTTTGGTTTCCTTTATCTCCTATGCCGCCATGTTCTACACGCCGGTCAACTTCTTTGCGTCCCTCAACGATACGTACCAGAATGCGCTGGCTTCGGCGGAGAAAATTCTGGATATTCTCAGTGCAGAGCCGGAGAACGATTTCGGCAAGGGCAACATTCTGCCGCATATGGAGGGGAAAATTGAGTTCCGCAACGTGAACTTCTCCTTTGACCGCTCCAAAAAAGCGCTGTCGGACGTCAATTTGGTGATCGAGCCGGGGGACATCGTCGGCATCGTCGGCACCACCGGCGCAGGCAAGTCCACGCTGATCAACCTCCTGCTTCGGTACTACGACGACTACGAGGGCGAGATTTTGGTGGACGGCGTCAACATCAAGGACATCGACCTTGCCTATTACCGCAGTCAGATCGGCTATGTCCAGCAGGAGCCGCTGATGTTCCGTGACACGATTTTTAACAACATCTCCTACTGCGACCCCAATGCCCATGTGGAGCAGATCATCCATGCGGCAGAGATCGCCAACGCCCACACGTTCATCTCCCGCCTGCCGGACGCATATGATACCATGCTCGGCGAACGGGGCGTCGGACTTTCCGGCGGGGAGAAGCAGAGATTGTCCATCGCCCGGGCGGTGCTGAAAAATCCCAGTATGCTCATTTTCGACGAGGCAACGGCGGCGGTGGACTCGGAGACGGAACACCTGATCCAGGAGTCCATCGAGCGCATGATCCGTGGCCGCACAACGCTGATGATTGCACACCGGCTGTCCACTTTGCGCAAGGCGAACAAGATCATCGTGGTGGACAAGGGCAGGATCATCGAGTTCGGCACGCCGGAGGAGCTGCTGGCGATGAAGGGCAAGTACTACAAGCTGATCCAGATCCAGTCCATGTCCGACCAGGCACGGAAAATCAAGGAAGAAGAAAATCTGGAGATTTCCATTTAAAGGAGGGAGCACCGTGGCACGCAGATATATTGACGGACCGGAAGTAAAGCTGGCGGTTCGTGACGGCATTTTTTTGGACGCAGAGTTTTATCACGGCGAAAAGTATGAAATGCTCGAGCCGAAGCGGCTGTTCCCCGTTTCGGGTCTGATGCAGTACATCGCCCTGATGGACAGTGAGGGCAACGAGGTGGCGATCATCCGCAATCTGGAGTCCCTGCTGCCCGAATCCAAGCAGGCCATCGTGCAGTGCCTGCACGAGCAGTACATCATCCCGAAGCTGACACGCTTCGTGCGCCAGTCCAAGAAGTTCCGCATTTGGAAGTGGACGTGGGATACCGACAAGGGCAGGGTGACCTTTGAGGTCATTAACCATGTGGCGTCGATCAAGACTTTTTACGACGGACGTGTGCTGATCAAGGACGGCAACGATAACCGCTACGAGATCCCGGACATCCACGCACTGGATAAACGCTCTTTGAAGATGTTATTACCCAATCTATAAACAGGAGGCAATAAAGATGAAATTGGTATTGGCAATCGTGAATAATGAGGACAGCGCTGTGGTTGCCGCAGAGCTGACACGCAGCGGCTTTATCGTGACGAAATTATCCACCACCGGCAGTTATCTGATGGTCGGCAATACAACGCTGCTGATCGGCTCCGAGGATGCGGATGTGCCGGGAATCAAGCAGATCATCCAGAAGTACTCCAAGACACGCACGGCCGTCAAGCCCACCAGCAACTCTTTGGGCAGGGGATTGGCGTTCCACGATATGGAAAGCGAAGTCACCGTCGGCGGTGCGACTGTGTTTGTGCTGGATGTGGACAGCATGGATAAATACTAAGGTTATAGCGCCGTGCGATGTTGCCGGCAGTTTGGCTCCCCTGCGAGGGGAGCTGTCTGCGCAGCAGACTGAGGGGTTCAAAACGCCGCCGCACGCATACAGCAAAAGTCGGCGAAAAACCCTCCCGACGAGGCTGACGCCTCGCCACCCTCCCTCGCAGGGAGGGCTCAGACTGTCGATAAAGGCGCCCGAGCGCACACAAGACACTTTAAGAAAAGTCGGAAGCATCGACAGACCATACAAAATACAAGCATCGGCACGGCATCGAGCCGTGCCGATGCTTTCGATTTTCTCTGCACGGTCGTGTATGCGATAGGGCGGTGCTGCCGGCAGTTTGGCTCCCCTGCGAGGGGAGCTGTCTGCGCAGCAGACTGAGGGGTTCAAAACGCCGCCGCAAGCAGACAGCAAAAGTCGGCGAAAAACCCTCCCGACGAGGCTGACGCCTCGCCACCCTCCCTCGCAGGGAGGGCTCAGACTGTCGATAAAGGCGCCCGAGCGCATGCATGACAGTGCGAAAAAATCAGAAGCATCGGTAAAGGCATTGGAAACACGAGCAGCGTCACGGCGTCGAACCGTTTCGCTGCTCGTATGCTTGCTGTTTTTTCGGGCTCGGAGTACTTTTGTACGCCTATCGCCCGAAGAAAACAGCATCGGGCATCCTTTCTCGCCAGCCTGCCAGTTTGTCGAAAATGCTTTTTCGACAAGCTGAAACGGTACCCATTCGGATGCCGTTTCAAATGACGTTAAAAGCCAAAAATTAACCGAACACGTACAGCAGGAAACCTGCCGCCACAGCGGAGCCGATGACGCCGGCCACATTGGGTCCCATGGCGTGCATCAGAAGGAAATTGGACGGGTTCGCTTTCTGCCCCTCTACCTGTGCCACACGGGCAGCCATGGGAACAGCTGAAACACCTGCGGAGCCGATCAGAGGATTGATCTTGCCGCCGGAAAGCTTGCACATCAGCTTGCCGAAAAGCAAGCCGCCGATGGTGGCAAAGCAGAATGCCAGCAGACCAAGAATGATGATCTTGATCGTTTCCCAAGAAAGGAATCGGTTATACACTGCCGTTGCACCGACCGAAATGCCTAAGAAAATCGTGATGATGTTCATCAGTGCATTCTGCGCCGTATCTGCCAATCTGTCCGTCACGCCGCACTCCTTGAGCAAATTGCCGAGCATCAGACAGCCGATCAGGGACGCAACGGAAGGAAGAATCAGCACGGTCAGGATCGTCACCGCAATGGGGAAGATGATCTTGACGGTTTTGGGAACGGGCTTCAAGGTATCCATCTTGATTTCCCGTTCTTTCTTGGTGGTCAGCAAGCGCATCAGCGGAGGCTGGATCAGCGGGATCAGCGCCATGTAGGAATACGCCGCAATGGCGATGGGACCCAAATACTCGGGTGCCAAGGTCTTGGTCACGAAGATTGCCGTCGGTCCGTCTGCGCCGCCGATAATGGCAATTGCCGCCGCAACATTGGTGTCAAAGCCCAGAACAACCGCCAAAATCAGAGCGCAGTAAATACCGAACTGCGCCGCCGCACCGAGAAGCAGAGACTTGGGGTTGGAAAGAAGCGGTCCGAAATCCGTCATGGCACCAACGCCTAAGAAGATCAGCGACGGATAGATGCCGGTTTTGACGCCGATATACAGATAGTCCAAAAAGCCGCCGTCATGCAAAATGTCGGCATAGCTGATACTCGTTCCGCTCCACAGCTCCGGATGGTACAGCCCGGCCACCGGGAGGTTGGTCAGCAGCATACCGAACGCAATGCCGACAAGAAGAAGCGGTTCAAATTTTTTACGAATACCGAGGTAGAGCAGTACACAGGCAATGCCGATCATGACAAACTGACGCCAGTCTGCAAGACCGAAAAAGCCGGAATTCTCCCACAAGCCTCGGAGTGAATCCACGATCATCTGCATCAGACGATCCCCCTTTAACCCAGAGTCACCAGCGGTGCGCCTGTGGTTACGGACGCACCCTTGGAGGTATGGATCGCCTTAACAACGCCGTCATTCGGTGCAACGATCTCATTTTCCATCTTCATCGCTTCGATCAAAAGAAGGATCTGACCCTTTTTCACACTTTCGCCGACGCTGACCTTCACATCCACCACACTGCCCGGAAGCGGTGCGCAAACAGCATCTGCCCCTGCGGCAACGGGTGCTGCCGCAGCTGCCGGAACAGGCGTGGGTGCGGCCGCTGCCGCTGTCGGTGCGGGAGCCGCTGCTGCATATTCATCCACAAGGATTGCTTCGCCACGCTCCACTTCCACCTCATAGATCTTGTCTCTCAGCCGTACTTTATACTTCATCTTTCTTCACCTCTCTGATCGAAATAAACCGCAGTTCCTCCAGCGGAATCCCGCTTTCGTCTGCCACAATCGCCATAATCATGGCGGCATCCCGTTCGGACACGTTTTGCAAAATAACCTCCGGGATTTCCTTTTTGGCCGCCGGAGCCGGTGCCGATTCAGCCGCCGGCGCTTTCTCCGATTCTCTGATCGAAAATGCCTTGTTCATGACCGCAATAAACGCCATCAGAATCAAAAGCACAAGAAATACAAGAACAAAGCCGATCAGGGAGTTGGCCAGTAATGTCGTAAAGGACATTCTCTATTCCCCTTTCTCAATCAATGCGTTCAATGAAGTAGGACGCTTTGCGATTTTCTTTTTCCGCACGCTTCTCAAAGAATTTCTCTGCAACCTGCGGGAAGGCGATATAGGACAGCACGTCCTCATCGCTGCGTGCCTTATCCCCCAACTCCGCCTTGGTCTTTTCAAACAGAGGCTCTAAGGTGTCGGCAAATCGGCCCTGAATCGGTTTTTCGCCGTCCAAAATCTTTGCGGCAACTTCCTTGTCGATCTTGCCGGGTGCCTTGCCGTATTCGCCGCGGACGTACGCCTTGACTTCCTTCGTCACAGTTTTGTATCGCTCGCCGTTGAGCACGTTCTGGGTCGCCTGCACGCCGACCATCTGGCTCATGGGCGTCACGAGGGGCGGATAGCCGAGATCCGCACGGACACGGGGCGTCTCCGCAAGCACGTCGTTAAAGCGGTCAATGGCGTTGAGCGCCTTGAGCTGGTTAATCAAGTTGGACAGCATACCGCCGGGGATCTGATAGTTCAGACAGTCGGAATCCGTGGTGAGCACGATGGGGTCGAGAAGTCCCGACTCGATATACTCATCCCGGATAGGCAGAAAGAAGTCCTTGATGCTTTTGATAACACTCTGGTCAAGACCGGTGTCATAGCCCATCTGGGAGAGGGCAAAGTGCAAAGACTCCGTTGCCGGCTGAGATGTGCCGCCGGAGAAGCAGGAGATTGCCGTGTCAATGACGTCTGCGCCCGCTTCCACCGCCTTTAAAACCGTCATGTATGCAAGTCCTGCGGTGCAGTGCGTGTGTACCACCACGGGAAGCTTGACCGTTTCCTTGATGGCTTTCACCAAATCGAACGCCTCCTGCGGCGTCATCACGCCCGCCATGTCCTTGATGCAGATGGAGGACGCACCCAGCTTTTCCATCTCCTTGACGGTCTTGACGTAGTTTTCGATGGAGTGCACAGGGCTGGTGGTGTAGGAAATGGTGGCCGACGCCTCTGCGCCGCACTTCACCGCCTCTTCCATAGCGACACGAATGTTGCGTGTGTCATTCAAAGCGTCAAAAATGCGGATGATGTTGATACCATTGGAAACACTGTGCTGGATAAACTTGCGCACAACATCGTCCGGGTAGTGCTTGTAGCCCAAGAGATTCTGTCCGCGCAGGAGCATCTGCAGTTTGGTATTGGGCATTTTTTCACGGATCTTGCGCAATCTTTCCCACGGATCCTCGTCCAAAAAGCGCAGGCAGCTGTCAAACGTGGCACCGCCCCAACACTCAACGGAATAATATCCGGCCTTGTCCATTGTTTCCAAAATGGGTGCAAATTTTTCAAACGGAAGTCGGGTTGCGATCTGTGACTGGTTCGCATCCCGCAGTACCGTTTCTGTAAATCCGACCTTTTTCATGTTCGCCTCCAAAATTCAATCCCAAATTTTTTCATTTTATATTATACCAAAAGCGCCCAAAAAGTCAATGATAAAAATGGTCATAAAGGTATATTTTTGCAGATATAGCCTCTCCAATACAAAAGAAATCGCCGCTGTCTTTGTGGACAACGGCGGTTGAAGCTATGTTACTGTTCGATGACTTCTTTCAGAATTGCGATGGCTTTTTCGAGCTGTTCCATCGGGATATTCAGCGCAGGAAGCAGACGCACCTTGGTTTTGGCGGTCAGGCAAACAACGCCTTTTTCCCGGCAGGCGTTTACGATCTCCCCGGCGGGCTTCTCCGTTTCGATACCGAGCATCAGTCCCAAACCACTGACGGACTTGACGCCCTTGGTATTTTGCAATGTTTCGCAAATATATGCACTCTTTTCCCGCACAGACTGCAAAAGCGCCTCATCGATCTGCGAAAGAACGTACAGCGCACCGGCCGCACAAACGGGATTGCCGCCGAAGGTGGAGCCGTGACTGCCGGCATCCAAGGTATTCTGCACCTTTTCTCCGAGCAGGGTCGCCCCCATGGGCAGTCCGCCCGCAAGACCCTTCGCAGTGGAGACGATGTCCGGCTGAATGCCGTAGCGCATATAGGCATACAGCGCACCGCAGCGACCGTTGCCGGTCTGCACCTCGTCGATGACAAGCAGCATATTTTTCTCTCGGCAAAGCGCCTCCACGCCGTGCACAAAATCTTCGTCCAGACTGCACACGCCGCCCTCGCCCTGCACCAGTTCCATCATCACCGCACAGCAGTCGTTTTCTTCGGAAAGCCGCTTGACGGAATCCAAATCGTTGGCGGTGGCATAGACAAAGCCCGGCGTGAACGGTTCAAACTTCGTATGGAACACGTCCTGTCCCGTTGCTGCCAAAGTCGTGACGGTTCTGCCGTGGAAGCTGTTTTTCAGCGTGATGATCGTGCTGTGGGAAGCATCGCCGTAAATGTCGAACGCATACTTTCTTGCGCATTTGATCGCCGCTTCATTGGCTTCCGCACCGGAATTGCCGAAGAAAACTTTCTTCATTCCTGTGCGTGCGCATAGGGTCTGCGCCAGTTCTGCCTGCGGGCTGGTAAAATACAGGTTGGAGGCATGGGGAAGCCGGGTCAACTGTGCCGTTACCGCTTCAACCCAGCCGTCATCTGCCACCCCGAGACCGTTGACCGCAATCCCTGTGCCGAGATCGATATATTCCTTGCCGTTCTCGTCCCAAAGCAGAGAGCCCTTACCCTTTGTAAACACTACATCAGCACGCTTGTAGGTGCCGGCAATATATTCCTTGTCCAGTTGCTGAATCTGCATAACTATCCTCACTTAATAAACATGGTTCCCAAACCTTCATCGGTCAGGATCTCAATGATGATGGAATGCGGCACTCTGCCGTCAATGATGAATACCTTGTGTACGCCGCAGTGCAGGGCATGGACACAGCAGTCCACCTTCGGGATCATGCCGCCCTGGATGATTCCTTCTGCCTTATACTTCTCCACATCCGCCATGGTGACCGTTTTAATCAGGGAGTCGGGATCCTTGACGTCACGCAGAAGTCCCGCAATATCGGTCATACTGATAAGGGTCTCCGCACCCAGCGCACCGGCGATTTCCGCCGCCGCAGTATCGGCGTTTACGTTGTATACATTGCCCTCTGCGTCACACGCAACGGTGGAAACAACGGGGATATATCCCTTGTCCAGCACATCCAGAATCATCTGCGGATCCACCTTTTGGATCGCACCGACAAAGCCGAGGGCTTCGTCCTGCATGGTCGCCTTGAGCATCTGTCCGTCGATGCCGGAAAGACCGATGGCCTTGCCGCCGTATGTTCCGATCAGGTTGACAAGGCTCTTGTTTACCTTCCCCGCCAAAACCATTTGGACGTATTCCGCCGTCTCCTCGTCCGTGACACGCAGACCGTTGACAAACTCACTCTCCTTGCCCACGAGCTTGAGCAAGCCGGAAATCTCAGGACCGCCGCCGTGGATCAAGACGACCCTTAATCCCACAAGATGCAAAAGCACGATGTCCCGCATGACGGATTTTTTCAGTTCCGGGTCGATCATGGCGTTGCCGCCGTACTTGACGACCACGATCTTATTGTGATACTTTTCAATATAGGGCAGCGCCTGCACCAAAATCTTCGCTCGCTGTGCGTTGGTAAATTCCATTGTATTGCCTCCTCAGGTGCGGTAGTCGCCGTTGATCTTGACGTAGTCATAGGTCAGGTCACAGCCAAATGCGGATGCGCAGGCATCGCCGGACTTGAGGTCGATGTCGATGGATATCTCATCACGCATCAGCACTTCCTTGGCAAGGGGCTCGCTGAAGTCGGTGCCCATCCCATCCTTACAAACCAGAACGGAACCGGCGTCGGAGTGAAACTGCACATCGATCTTGTGGATATCCACGGGAGCGCCGCTGTAGCCGATGGCACAGAGAACACGTCCCCAGTTGGCGTCGGCGCCGAACATGGCGGCCTTTAAAAGGCTGGAGCAAATCACGGACTTGGACACCGTGCGGGCAATCGCATCGGTCTCGGCATGAGAAACGCTGCACACCAAAAGCTTGGTCGCACCCTCCCCGTCTGCGGCGATCTTTTTAGAAATAATGGTGCAAAGCTCCTTCAAGGCTTTGCAAAAAACGTCGAAGTCCTCGCCCGCTTCGCTGATGCAGGGATTCTCCGCCATGCCGTTGGCAAGGATAACCACCATATCATTGGTGGATGTGTCGCCGTCAATGCTGATCATATTAAATGTATCGACAATGGTAGCGGAAAGTGCCTTTTGCAGCATTTCCGGGGTGATCGCCGTATCCGTTGTCAAAAAGCAAAGCATGGTTGCCATGTTGGGATGAATCATGCCGGAACCCTTGGCGATGCCGCCCATGGAGCAAACCTTGCCGCCGATCTCGAAAGAAACCGCCACTTCCTTTAACTGTGTGTCCGTGGTCATGATGGCGTGCGCCGCATCCTTGCTGTTTTCGCCCAAGCCGTCCACCAAGCTCTGCATCCCGTCGGCGATGGGATCAAGGGTCATCTGCTGTCCGATCACGCCGGTGGAGGCAACGACCACATCCTTTGCACTGATGCCCGTATACTGCTCCACAAGAGCGCACATCCCCTGCGCAATCTCCGTACCGTTGGCGTTGCAGGTGTTGGCATTGCCGCTGTTGCAGATCACCGCCTGGGCATAGCCGTCGGAAATGTTCGCCTTGGTCACGGCAATGGGAGCGCCCTTGACAAGGTTTGTCGTGTAGGTTGCCGCCGCAGCCGCACGGGTCTGGCTGACGATCAGCGCCAAGTCTTTCTTTGTTTTATTTTTACGGATGCCGCAATGCACACCCGAAGCTTGAAATCCCTTTGCGGCACAGATGCCGCCTTTGATCAATTCCACTGTTATATCCTCCTTTATTCCGTGACCAGTCCTGCCGTTTCCGCAAGCCCCAGCGCCAAATTCATGCACTGCATCGCCGCACCGGAGGCACCCTTGCCCAGATTGTCAAAGCGGGAAACAAGCAGAAGCCGCTCCTCATTGCCGTAGACGCCCACTTCCATGGTGTCCTTGCCGGACAGGCTGTCCGAGGCAAGGAATGTATTTTCCCCGCTGTACGGCAGTGCCTTCACCAGCTTGGCATTTGCATACTGCGATGCATAAACCTCTGCGATCTGCTGCGGCGTAACACCGGGCAGCAAATGCATTTGCAGGGGTACCGTCACCTGCATACCACTGTAATACGGCGCAACAACGGGAGAAAATACGGGCGGTCTCACAAGACCGGGAATCTTCTGCATTTCCGGCAGGTGCTTGTGCACCTGTCCCGTACCGTACTGCCGGGGACTTTTCAGCCCCTGCTCGGCGGGATCCTCGTACTGTGCGATCATCTTTTTGCCGCCGCCGCTGTACCCTGTGAGGGAAAAACAGGTAAACGGGAAATCCGCCGGCACAAGTCCGCTCTTGACCAGCGGGTAAACCAGCGCAATAAATCCGCTGGCATGGCATCCGGGCACTGCAAGGCGCTTGCCGGAACAAATACGGCTTCGGTGTACGTCAGACAGTTCGGCGAATCCATATGCCCAGTCAGGCATGGTTCGGTGCGCAGTAGAAGTGTCGAT
>JAQXLO010000105.1 GCA_029012165.1 Oscillospiraceae bacterium
AGCCAAAACAGTCCGGCGGACTGTTTTGGCGTGGGGAACCCTCGCCGGGGGTTCCCCGGTGCGAAGCACAAATCCCACAATTTTCTGTGAAAAGAGAAAGATTATATTGAAAGGACGTAAAAAAAGTTGAACCCATTGACGGCAGAGCTTATCGACACAATGGTGGACAGAGGGTTCAGCAAGGACGTCATAGTAGCGGTCTCAGTTCTTCTTCAATTCGAGGAAGAACTGACAGTCGAGATAACGGATTGGATCAAGAGAGACGAGACGGTAACGCTGGAGCAAATCCAAATACTGGCTCTGAATTATCAAGAAAACAGCGACTAAAGAAACCCGTGAAACCGCAGAATGCCATTGCCGATGAAAACAGAAAGCCGTAAATTCTGCCACGACTACGGCAAAGAACTACGATACCGGCGTGGATACTTGGCTGAAACGTAACGCCAAGAAATACGGCTATACATACGAATTTCGTAAAGATTGACATAGAGTTGTACGGTGAGGTATACTGATTATGCCGAAGGGAAACCGATTGAAAAATAACGGGACAAAAGCTGTTTTTTACAGAACCGTTGAAACAATCTACGACGCAAAAGTTATTGTTCCTACAGAAAATGGAAGTTGCTCGCTCCCAAGAATGTCCCACTCTCCAAACGCTTTGTACATTATAAAATCCAAAAGCGGAGACTATACAAGCCTCGGAATATACAACAAATATAGAGAGATTGTGAAAGAGATTGATGTGGAACACGTGCATAAAAGCAGAAAAAAAGACGGTACTATCTTGTCCGTAATGAAAATAGGTGTTGCACATGTGCACAATAACTTTGGTGGGCGTGAAAATAACGTCAGATATATGACAAAAAAGGAGAAAAACTTTATGGAAAATACATTTCTTTCATGGGAGGAAGAATGGAGGAATAACTTTATTGAATATTTTCTTTCTGACAGCTTTCATGCGGTAAACTTTTACTACAATGAAATTCGTTACATTCTTAGCGGATGGTGGGTGATGGAAGCTGTTTTTCCGGACGGTACAGAAAGATGCTGGGATGCAGAATCAAAAGATGAGCTACTGCACATAAAAGCATTTGATAATGACAGCAAAACTATTTTCGACGTAAAAGATGATTTTTACAGAATAGATTTTCAATTTGTTGAGTAATTCGATTTCTTTTAGAACGCTGTAACAGGCGTTCTTTACAGTTTATTTTTCTATTCATTCCGAAGCAAAGCAACAATACGCTATCGGAATTTACAGAGATTATCAACTTGCAGAAAGCATTGAAAACGATAAAGGGCAGAACAAAGACAACAATCACTACCACATTTGGGAAGTAAATACTGTGAGAAATAAAAAAACAATCAGCCGTGCGGATACAAAAGGGCGCCAAATAATAAGCGCATATCACAAAGATTTGATTCGTAAATTCGATGAATGGTGGGGATTACACAGATGGCAGTTTCAAAAGGATGGGCAGACGGGATAAGCGACTACGATTTTTTGGATATTTGGCAATGCGGTATAAATGCACAGCTTGTCTATGAAGGGCGCGGCTTGTATTTTCAGTGTGAAAGCAGACCCGCTTTGGTTCGCCATGACGATCGCTACGGCGAGATTATCAAAAGCTTCGATACGGAGGAGGAATTCTATAACGCTGTCATTTTCGACAAACCGATTCAACAAATCGTTGACGAAAGCTATATAAAATGGCTTGATTAAAACAACGCATTTTTTAGAACGCTGTAACAGGCGTTCTTTTTCTTTTGCACATTTTTGTAAAAAGGTGGTCAGATGGCGAATGAAGAAAATTTGATACCGTTTGAGGAACGAACAGAGAGCGAACAGAGAGAAATCCGCTCAAAGGGCGGAATCGCATCCGGCAAGAGCCGCAGACACAAGCGTGACCTGCGCAAGACGGCGGCGTGGCTTTTGTCCCGGATTGTATGTTCATACGGTTTATCCCAACGATTGACGAAGAGTCAAAAGCAAAAGTAAACGCCGAAAGAACGATGTCTTTCGGCGTATTGGTGGACGTTATAGAACTCGAATCTATGACCTTCCGCACGTCAAGCGGATGCTCTACCAGCTGAGCTAAACGTCCAAATTGTGTCGCACCTCTCGAGTGCATACGTAGTATACACTATCTTTTCGGAAAAATCAAGTCTTTTTTGAAAATTATTTTAAAAACTTTTTGCGCTTTTGTCTGTCGTCTCTACCGCAAGATCACATCCAAAAGAACCAGAGAGATGGTGCCCGGGATGCCGAACAGTCCCACGGTACACAGGGTATAGGCGTTGACTGCGATGGTGACTCCCGTCAGGGCGCCGGCGACATGAACGGCTAAAAGGGAGATGATTCCCTGCAGGGCGGACGAAAAAAGGGAACGGATAAAATGCCCCGAACGCAAACAGGCGATCAGGACTGCGGCGGCAGATACGCCGAGAACGATATAGATGCACACACCCACCATAGAAAAACCTCCGAAAAATTCAAATCCTTTCTAAATAGATATAGCATTTGTCGGACAAATATGATAAAATACAACGGTAAATCTATCCCGAAGGAGTTTGAAACCATGAAGCCCTGTAAAATCATCCCCTATATATCCTCCACTATTTGGGGCGGACGCCGTCTGATCGAGGAGTACGGCGTACAAACAGATAAGGAGAACGCCGCCGAAGCGTGGGTGCTTTCCTGCCATCCCAACGGATGCAGTGTGATTTCCGGCGGAGAGTACGACGGCAAGACATTGCGCAGTGTGTGCGAAGCAGAGCCTTCTGTCTGCGGTACCCGTGCCGCCCGTTTCAAGGAGTTCCCGATCCTCATCAAGTTTATCGACGCCCGGGACAATCTGTCCATTCAGGTGCATCCCGACGAAGCCTATGCCCGCTGCGTGGAAAACGGCGCAGGCAAAACGGAGTGCTGGTACATCCTCGACTGCGATGAGGATGCCGAGCTGGCGCTGGGCTTCAAAAAGAAAATCGACCGAGAAACTTTCCGTCGTTCCATACAGGACAACACCCTGATGGACTATGTGCAAAAGGTCAAGGTGCACAAGGGCGACTTCTTCTTCATCGAAGCCGGAACCCTGCACGCCATCTGCAAGGGTGTTCTTTTGGCAGAAGTCCAGCAGAATTCCGACACAACCTACCGTGTCTATGACTACGACCGCCGTGGTGCGGACGGTAAACCCCGTCAGCTGCACGTGGACAAGGCGGTGGACGTGACCGATACCGTGCCCTATAAACCTACTGTGCCGTCCGAAGAGGACAAAGCACGCTTCCATACCGCACAGCGGGAATTGCTGACCTGCTGTGATCTGTTCTCGGTCTGCCATGTGGACTGCGCCGATACCTATGCCCAAACCAGCGGCGCAGAAAGCTTTGTGTCCCTGCTGGTGCTTTCCGGCGAGGGTACGTTTACCTGCGGTGACACATCCTTTTCCCTGAGAAAAGGCGAGAGTGTGTTTGTGCCTTCCGGTGCGGGGGCGTTCACGGTGGACGGCAAAATCGAGCTTTTGGAGACGAGAATTTAATGTCAGTACTCAGCGCACACAATGTGGAAATGTATTTCGGCGACAGACTTCTTTTCAAAGAGGTCTGTTTTGACGTGGCGGAAAAGGAGTGCGTGGCTCTGGTCGGCCCCAACGGCACGGGAAAAACGACGCTGTTCCGCCTGATCACGGGGGAGCTGGAGCCGACAGCCGGGCAGATCGTCAAGGGCAAAAATGTCCGTCTGGGCTATATGGAGCAGCACGCCTGTGCCGAATCTGCGCGCACGATCTACGAGGAAATGCTTTCCGTGTTTGAACCGCTGATGCAAATGGAGGCACGGCTGGAGACGATTGCCCACGATTTGCAAAAGGGCAGGGGAGACCAGAATGCTCTGATTGCGGAGCAAAGCGCTCTGCAGGAGCAGTTTGAGCGGCAGGACGGACTGACTTTCCGCAGCCGTACCCGTGCCGCTTTGCAGGGACTGGGCTTTTCGGAGAAGGATTTTTTTCTGCCATGCAGTGCGGTCAGCGGCGGACAGCGCTCCAAGATCAGTCTGGGCAAGCTGCTGCTGTCCGGGGCGGATCTGTTGCTGTTGGACGAGCCGACCAACCATCTGGATATAGATTCCGTGGAGTGGTTGGAGGGCTTTTTGAAGGATTACAAAGGCTCGGCGGTCATCATTTCCCATGACCGCTACTTCCTCGACAAAGTGACCTCCAAAACCATGGACTTTTCCCGCAGTACACTGCGCACATGGAAGGGAGGCTATACCCGGTATCTGCAACAAAAGCAGAAACGGGACGAGCAGGAACGCCGGGACTACGAAAATGCCATGGAGGAAATTCACCGCATCGAGGGCATCATTGAGCAGCAAAAGCAGTTCGGTCGGGAGCGCAACTTCATCACCATTGCCAGCAAGGAAAAAATGCTCGAGCGCAAGCGTGCGGAGCTGGTGGAGCCGGAAGCGGTGCAGGCAACGGTGCATTTTCGCTTTCCTCCCGTGCCGGAGACGGGAAACGAAGTGGCGGTCATTCGGGATCTTGCCAAGTCCTTCGGCGCCAAAGCACTGTTTCGGGACATCTCCTTGCAGGTGAACCGCCATGACCGTGTGTTTCTGCTGGGTGCCAACGGCTGCGGCAAAACGACGCTTCTGCGCATTTTGTGCGGTGCGGAAAGGTCGGACGACGGCTGTGTGCGTCTGGGCGCCAATGTGAAAATCGGCTATTTCGACCAGAGCCTGCAGGGACTGCATAACGAAAAAACGGTGCTGGATGAAATTTGGGACGACCATAAATCCATGACGCAGACACAAGTGCGCAATGCGCTGGCGATGTTTTTGTTCCGTGGCGATGACGTGTACAAAAAAGTGTCCGACCTTTCCGGCGGGGAGAAGGCGAGGGCGGCTTTGCTGAAGCTGATGCTCTCCGGCGCCAATTTTTTGGTGCTGGACGAGCCGACCAACCATCTGGATATTCATTCCCGGGAAGCGCTGGAACAGGCACTGACGGATTTCGGCGGCACGATATTGGCAGTTTCCCACGACCGATATTTTATCAACAAGCTTTGTACCCGCATTCTGCACCTGACGCCCCGGGGTGTACAGGAATATCTTGGCAACTACGATACCTACGTACAAAACCGCATTTTGACCGCCGCACAGCAGACAGCGCCGGTTAAAAAGGTGAATACCTATAAACAGAAAAAGGAACGGGAAAGCGAGAAACGCCGGCTGGACGGAAAGATCAGTCGCTGTGAAGCGGCGATCGAACAGCTCGAACAGCAGATCGGTGAAGCAAATGCTGTCCTTTCTTCCCCGGAAACGGCTTCGGACTACGAAAAAATTTTGCAGTGGACGGAAACGCTGAAGCATCTGCACGCACAGCAGGAGGAAAAAATGCAGGAGTGGGAGACCCTTTCCGAACAGCGTGAAGCGATGGAGGCGGAGCAATGACATACCCGGAAAAGATACTGCAAATCGGGGAAGGCAATTTTTTGCGGGCGTTTCTGGAACCGTT
>JAQXLO010000106.1 GCA_029012165.1 Oscillospiraceae bacterium
CGATGGACAAGCCCGCGCTGGCTGAGCTGCTGCGCACCCTCGTGCGCAAGCTCGACTCCCCCGACCAGTTCGTCTACTGGCAGGTCACCCGGGGCACCGCGCCCCGCAACCACGCCTTCCCGGACGTGCCCGCCAACCTCTGGGTTTTCTCCCGGCCGTCCCACATCGGCGACATGGAGCACGAGCGCCTCAAGCTGATCACGACCGAGGATACCCGTTTCCTGCACTGCAACATCAAGACCCTCAACCTGATTCCCAGCGTCATTGCCACACAGGAAGCGACGGAAATGGGCTGTCAGGAAACCATCTTCCACAGAGGCGAACGGGTGACCGAGTGCGCCCACAGCAACGTTTCCATTCTCCAGAACGGCGTGTTCAAGACGGCGCCCACCGACCACCTCATCCTCCCCGGCATCGCCAGAGCGCACCTGATCAAGGCGTGCAAAAAGCTGGGCATCGCCGTGGACGAGACCGAATACACCATGGAGGAGCTGAGAAATGCGGACGAGATCATCGTCTCCTCCTCCGGCTCTCTCTGCCTTGCCTGCGAGGAGCTGGACGGCAAGCCCTGCGGCGGCAAAGCGCCCGAGCTTCTCAAGGCGATCCAAGACGAAGTCCTTCGTGAATTTATGGAAGCGACGAACTGATAAGAGGTGCTTGTTATGACACAGCAGGAATTAACCATTCTCAATCTCGGACAGAGTCTGGACGATATTGCCAACCTTGACCCCAGAGGCTACGGCGTTTGCAAGATCCTCTACAAGGCGTCCAGAGAATATACAGGTATGCCGCTTTGCATGAATGCGGCACAGAAGCTCGTCGGCACGGTGGGCGAAGGGGACATTGTCTATATCATGACCGGCTTCGTTCTGCGTCCCTTTAAGCACGCCGAAACCGATGGCATCATCTCCTCCATGCTCCTTGCCCGTGCGCTGGTCAAGGCGTTCGGCGCCAAGCCCGTGGTGATCTGCCCCGAGGAAAACCGCAAGGCGGTGGAGCAGATGGCGGCGTGTGTGGGTCTGCATTTGCAGCAGGATTTCGATGACCTGCGCAATATCCCCGTGTCCATGGGCATGGTCGTTTTCACCAAGGACGCCGACAAGGCTGCTGCACAGGCGCAGGAAATCGTCTCGGCGCTCCCGCCCAAGGCCGTGGTGAGCATCGAGTGCCCCGGCGCCAACGCAGAGGGCAAATACCACAACGCCATCGGTCTGGACGTGACGCCTCTCGAAGCGAAGCAGGACGCTCTGTTCGACAAGATCAAGGAAATGGGCGTGCTCAACATCGCCATCGGCGACCTGGGCAACGAGATGGGCATGGGCACCATCGCCGAGCACTTGGCGCAGTATATCCCCTACGCCGGCAAGGGCAGGTGCAGCTGCGGCTGCGGCGGCGGACTTGCCGTGCGCACCAAGACCGACAACATCATCACCGCCACCGTCTCCGATTGGGGCTGCTATGCAATGATCGCTTCCATCGCATTCCTGTGCGAAAACATCGACATCATGCACACGCCCGAGCTGGAAAAACGTGTGTGCATCACGGCGTGTGAAAACGGCATGATCGATATGTACGGCTGGCTGATTCCCGCCATCGACGGCTTCGGTCTGGAGATCAATATGCCCATCGTACAGCTGATGCGTGAAATGGTCGTGCAGGCGCTGTCCCTCAAGACCACCTGCAAAACATGGTTTGAAAAAGTGGACGAACTGAAATTTTTCGGTGAATAATATGGATGCGCTGCAATTTCTGCCCTGCGGTGATTCGGCTGTCACCGTGCAGTTTTCTCAACAGATGCACGAGAGCGTCAACCGGCGCATTCGTTTTTTGGCAACGGAACTGGAAAAAGGAAAGGTCAAGGGCGTGCGGGAGTGCGTCCCGACCTTTTGTTCCGCCACGGTCTATTTTGACCCCTGCAAAACCACTGTGGAAAAGCTTCAAAAGGCAATCGAGCGCATTCTGTCCCACGACACCCAGACCGCCGATTTTCAAAAGCGGGTCTTTCTGATCCCCGTGTGCTACGAGGACGAATTTGCTCCCGACCTTGCCGATGTGTGCCGTCTGAACGATTTGACGAGAGAAGAAGTGATCTCGATTCATACAGGCACGGACTACCTGATCTATATGCTCGGCTTTTTGCCGGGCTTCCCCTATTTGGGCGGCATGGATCCCCGTATCGAAACGCCCCGCCTCGAATCGCCCCGCACCAGCATCCCGGCAGGCGCCGTGGGCATCGGCGGCAAGCAGACGGGCATCTACCCCTTAGCTTCCCCCGGCGGCTGGCGGCTGATCGGACGCACACCCATCAAGCCCTACGACGCCGCACGGCAGGAGCCGATCCTGTACAAAGCCGGCGACTACATCCGCTTCTGCCCCATTTCCAAGGACGAGTACAACGCCATCCTTGCGCAGGTGCAGGCCGGAACATACACGGTGGAGATTCGGGAGGAAACGGTATGCGAATGAACATTCTTTCGGCAGGTCCTCTCACCACCATTCAGGATGAGGGACGCTTCGGTCACATGGCGTCCGGATTCTCGCCCAACGGCGCCATGGATTTGCGCTCTTTACGCATCGCCAACATCCTTGCGGGGAATGTGCCCGGTGACGCCGCTTTGGAGATGACGATGATGGGTGTCACCGCATCCTTCGACTGCGACACCGTCCTTGCCCTCACCGGCGCCGATATGTCTCCCCTGCTGGACGGCGAGGAGATCCCCATGTACCGTGCCATTCCCGTGTCCGCAGGCAGTGTATTGCAGCTGGGCATGGCAAAAAGCGGAATGCGGGGCTATTTGGCGGTATCAGGCGGCTTCGACATCCCCTATGTGATGGGCAGCTTTTCCACCAATCTTAAGGTCGGTCTGGGCGGCTTTGCGGGCAGGAAGCTGCAAAACGGCGACGAAATTCCCCTGCGCACCGCCATGAACCCGATTTTCATCGGCAAACGTGTCACCGTGAATCCGGACACCTATCCGTCCGAGATCACCCTGCGTGTGGTTCCGGGACCGCAGGACGACTATTTCACCGAGGACGGAAAACGCACTTTCCTCAGCACGGCCTACACGGTCACGGACAAGTCCGACCGCATGGGTGTGCGTCTGGACGGCAGCAGGATCGAGAGCAAAAACGGGGTGGATATCCTGTCCGACGGTGTAGCCACGGGTTCCGTACAGATTCCCGCTTCCGGCACACCGATCATCATGATGGCCGACCGCCAAACCACCGGCGGCTACGCCAAAATCGCCACGGTGATCTCCGCCGATCTGCCGCAGATCGCCCAGGCAAAACCCGGAACCAAGGTTCGCTTTGCCGCTGTGACCCAGCAGGAAGCGGCCAAAATCTACAAAAAAGATGTACAGCGCATGAAAATGCTGGAATATCAAATGTTAATGGAAAGGTAACGGCGGTGAACACGATGGATTATTCCGAAATGAAGCCCTGCGAAGTCAGAGAACTGATCCGACAGGGCAAGATCACCCACCAGACAAGCGGTATGTGCAACGGCTTTGCACAGGGCAATCTGCTGATCCTGCCCAAGGCGCAGGCGTATGACTTCCTGCTCTTTACCCAGCGCAACCCCAAACCCTGCCCCATTTTGGAAGTGGGCGATGTGGGCAGCCGTCTGGTGAAAAGAATGGCGGACAACGCCGACATTGCCACCGACATTCCCAAGTACCGCATTTGGAAATACGGCGAGCTTGTGGACGAGGTGACGGACATTTCCTCCCTCTGGCAGGACGATTTCGTCTACTTCCTGATCGGCTGTTCCTTCTCCTTTGAAAGCGAACTGCTGGCGGCAGATGTACCGGTGCGTCACATTGAAGAGGGCAAAAACGTGCCCATGTACATGACCAACATCGAAACCCAGCCTGCGGGCATCTTCCACGGCAAGACCGTGGTCAGTATGCGCCCCATGAAGCCGGAATATGTCATCAAGGCGATCTCCGTGACCGCCTCCATGCCCCGTGTCCACGGTGCCCCGATTCATATCGGCGACCCTGCCGCCATCGGCATTGCGGACATCCACAAGCCCGATTTCGGAGACAGCGTCACCATCCATGAGGGGGAAATTCCCGTGTTCTGGTGCTGCGGCGTCACGCCCCAGTCTGCCGTCATGAGCGCAAAACCGCCCCTGGCCATTTCCCATGCCCCGGGACATATGTTTATTACCGATGTCAAAAATACCTTGCTGAAGGACTGATTGCTATGTACTGTGTTGACCTGAACAGCGATTTGGGCGAGAGCTTCGGCGCCTATACCATTGGTATGGACAGCGAAGTGATCCCGCTGATCTCCTCCGCCAACGTGGCCTGCGGCTTCCATGCAGGGGATCCCACCGTCATGGGCAAAACCGTTGCCCTGTGCAAAGAAAACGGCGTTGCCGTCGGCGCACATCCGGGCTATCCCGATCTGCAGGGCTTTGGCCGCAGAAACATGAACGTCTCGCCCTCGGACGCCAAGGCGCTGATGACCTATCAGGTGGGTGCGCTGGACGCTTTTTGCAAGGCAAACGGCGTTTCCATGCAGCACGTCAAGCCCCATGGCGCCCTATACAATATGGCAGGCAAGGATGAAAAACTTGCCCGTGCCGTCTGCGAGGGCATTTACGAGTATGACCCGACCCTGATTCTGCTGGGTCTGTCCGGCAGCTGTATGCTCAAGGCCGCCGCCGAAATCGGTCTGCCCTATGCGGCGGAGGTGTTCGCCGACAGAGCCTATGAGGATGACGGTTCTTTGGTTGCCCGCACAAAGCCGGGCGCCATGATCACCGACGAGGACGAGGCTGTGGAACGGGTGATCATGATGATCAAGGAGCACAAGGTCAAGACCATCAGCGGAAAGGTTATCGAGCTGTGCCCCCACTCCGTGTGCGTACACGGCGACAGCCCCAAGGCGCTGGCGTTTGTCAGCAAGATCCGTGCGGCACTGCTGCACGAGGGCATTGCCGTAAAAAATATCACAGAAGTTGTGAAAGAGATGAACTGACATGACACAGGAACATATCAACCCCCTTTATTGCAGAACTTTCGCAAAGGTGGATCTGGACGCCATCGTACACAATTTTGACGCTCTGAAAGCCCGTGTACAGCCGGGTGTCAAGGTCTGTTCCGTTGTCAAGGCGGACGGCTACGGGCACGGCAGTGTTCCCGTTGCCAAAGTACTGGAAAGCAAAACCGACTTCTTCGCCGTTGCTGCGCTGGAGGAAGGCATTGTCCTGCGGGAGGCCGGCATCCAAAAGCCTATTTTGGTGCTTTCCTACACCAGCGAAAAGCTGTACAGCCACCTCATGCGCTATGATATCACACCCACGGTCTATAACTACGACGAAGCCCGTGCCCTATCCGACACGGCTGTTGCTTTGGGCACCGTCAAAAAAATTCATGTCGCCGTGGATACGGGCATGAGCCGCATCGGCTTCCAGGTCAGCGAAGAAAGCGCCGACACCGTGCGGCAGATCTCCCTGCTCCCCGGCATCGAGATCGAAGGACTGTTCAGCCACTACGCCAAGGCGGACTATGCCGACAAGACCACCGCCGACAACCAGACCGCCCTGTTCGACCGCTTCATCGCCCTGCTGGAGGAACGAGCGGTCTCTATCCCCATCAAGCATATCTGCAACAGCGCCGGCATTATCGAACTTGACAAGCAGTACGATATGGTGCGCATGGGCATTTCCCTGTACGGGATGTACCCCTCGGATGAGGTGGATAAAACAAGGGTCGCTTTGACGCCTGCCATGGAGGTCATCAGCCATGTGATCCACGTCAAAACCGTGGCACCCGGTACGGGAATCGGCTACGGTCATGTGTATATCGCTCCCTGCGAAAGAAGGATCGCCACCATCTCCATTGGCTATGCCGACGGCTACAACCGCTGTCTGACGAACAAGGGCTGGGTCATCATCCACGGACAGAAAGCACCCATCACCGGCAAGGTATGCATGGATCAGATCATGGTGGATGTGACGGATATCCCGGATGTGCAGGTCGGCGATCACGCCGTAGTTCTGGGCAAAATGGGGAACGAATGCATCTCTGCGGAAACGCTGGGCGACCTGTGCCACAGCTTCGACTATGAGGTCGTGTGCACCTTCCTGCCGAGAGTGAAACGCATCTACTTTTGCAACGGCGCACCGATTGAAACAATATAAAATGCAAACCAAAAGAGCCGAGATTCATCGACAAGGTGAGTCTCGGCTTTTTGTATGCATGAATTGTCAAAATGGATTTACTTCTTTTGGTTCATCACGGTTTTTGTGGGATAAAAAGTTTCGCTCAAGCCTTTTTAAA
>JAQXLO010000107.1 GCA_029012165.1 Oscillospiraceae bacterium
AAATTGTGGGATTTGTGCTTTGCATCGGGGAAACCCCGGCGAGGGTTCCCCACGCCAAAACAGTCCACCGGACTGTTTTGGCTCCCCTCCTGCGCTTTTCTGTTGTCAAGGTTTTGCCGACTGCGGTCGGCAACCAAAGGCACCGCCTTTGGAATCCGCAAGCCTTTAAAAAGGCTTGACCGAAACTTTTAAGATGAACCCTTTTAAAAAAGTTATTGACTCTGCCGTTACGTCATAGTATATACTCACGCTCAAGGGAGGCGATGAAATGAAGCTTCATATTCGGGAATTTGCAGATCTAACGGGCGTGAGTGTGCGCACACTGCACTACTATGACCAGATCGACCTGCTGAAGCCCTCCGCTGTGGACGCACAGAACGGCTACCGCTTTTACGATCCGAGTGCCTTGGAGCGTATGCAGGAGATTTTGTTTTACCGTGAGCTGGACTTTCCCCTGAAAGAAATCCGGATGATTCTATCCTCTCCCGATTACGACAAACAAGCTGCCCTTCAAGAGCAGAAGCGATTGCTGACGCTGAAAAAGGAGCGTCTCGAACGGCTGATTTCGGCTCTGGGCAGCGCAATGAAAGGAGAAACGGTTCGTATGGATGTTTTTGACAACAAAGAGTTTGAGGAAAAGCGTGCGCAATACGCCAAAGAAGCCAAACAGCGGTGGGGACACACCGATGCCTACCGGGAAAACGCTGCAAAAACGGCGGCGTATTCGGCGGACAAGTGGGCACAGGTGAACGCCGGCATGGACGGTAAAATGGCGGAATTTGCACAGTGCAAGGCAGAGGGTCTTGCCCCCGACAGCAGCGATGCGCAGGCAGTGGTGCGCAGATGGCAGAATTTTATCACCGACAACTTCTACACCTGCACCAAAGAGATTTTGGCAGGTCTGGGCGAAATGTACGTCTCGGACGAGCGCTTCCGTGCGAATATCGACGGACGGCACGGGGACGGTACGGCGCAGTTTATGCGTGAGGCCATAGAGGTGTACTGCCGCTGAACCGGCGTGCATATACATGAGCGAGGTGATCGTTCATGTGGACAAATGCGCAGATTGTGGATTATGCAGCACTTCGCCGATGCATAAACGGACTGTGGGAAACGTATCCCTTTTTGAAAGTGACGCAGATCGGCAGAAGTCATGCGGGACGCAGTATTTTTTCCCTGTCCTTGGGCAGCGGAAAAAAATGCGTTTTATTTGCCGCCGGCTTCCACGGGTCGGAGTGGATCACGGAATTGCTGCTTCTGCGTTTTGCGGAGGAGCTGTGCCGCAGTATTCAAATGAAAACCGATTATGCCGGGGTGGATGTGGTGTCTTTTCTGCAAAGGCGGGAAATCCTCATCGTCCCCTGCGTCAATCCTGACGGGACGGAGATCTTTCTGCACGGCGCAGAGGCGGCGGGAGAGTTTGCGCCGCTGGTCAGTCGAGCATGGGAGGACAACATCCTGTGGAACGCCAATGCCGCCGGGGTGGATATCAACCATAATTTTGACGCAGGATGGGATCTTCTGCGTGCCGCAGAGAAAAAGAACGGCATCGACGCCCCGGCGCCCCGACAGTTCGGCGGCGTCTGTGCGGAAAGCGAACCGGAGACCCGTGCCCTGTGTGCTCTCTGCCGGCGAAAAAAACCCGGACACATACTGGCGTTTCACAGTCAGGGGGAGGAGATCTTTTGGCGCTACGGCAAAAAGGACCCGCCTGAAGCACGCACGCTGATGTGCATCTTCACCGCCGTCAGCGGCTACAAGCCGGTGCGCAATGCGGGACTGTACGCCCACGGCGGATTCAAGGACTGGTTCATTCGGGAGTTTGACCGACCGGGCTTCACGGTGGAGGTCGGCAAAGGAACGAACCCCCTGCCCCTGTCGGATTTGGACGGCATCTTTGAAAAACTGCGCCGCATGATGGTCTTGGCGGCGGTGCTGTAAAACCACAGCAGAACAAAAACAAGTGCAGACAAAATGACCGGCACAAAGATGCGCAGTCCATGCGCTCCCTTGTGCCGGATTTAGTTTTGTATCTTACGGTTTCTACGGGAACACTTCATCCACAAGTGTTTGCTGGACTTTTTCGACAGTCTGAACCGTGCAAAATATTGCACGGGAAATGCAATTCTACCTTGTCCCACCGCAGAATTATCCTACCTTTTTCTTCGGGTAGGATTTTATCCTACTTTATCCTACCTCATCCTACTTTATCCTACTTTTTCGCTCACATCATGATTTCCCATTTGAATTGTCTGCTGTACGCCAAGGCTCTCCTGCGAGGGGAGCTGTCTGCGCAGCAGACTGAGGGATTTCAAACGCCGCCGCACGCAGACAGCAAACAAAACGGCATAACCCCGTGCGAAGTCACCGTTCCGTCTAAACTGCACGGGATGGAAGCCGTGCAAAATATTGCACGGGAAAGCCGTCTTGCTTTATCCCACCGTAGAATTAGCCTACCACATTTTTCTCGGGTAGGATTTTATCCTACTTTATCCCACCTCATCTTACTCTATCCCACTTTATCCTACTTTTTCGCTCACACCTTGATTTCCCACGGTGGAAGGCTTTTGAAGTGGCTGCTGTACGCCAAGGCGCCCCTGCGAGGGGGGCTGTCTGCGCAGCAGACTGAGGGGTTTCAAGCACCGCCGCACGCAGACAGAAAAACAAAACGGTGTAACCCCCGTGCGAAGCCACCGTTCCGTCTAAACTGTACGGGATGGAAGCCGTGCAAAATATTGCACGGGAAATACCGTCTTACTTTATCCCACCGCAGAATTATCCTACCGTATTTTTCTCGGGTAGGATTTTATCCTACTTTATCCCACCTCATCCTACCTTATCCTACCCTATCCCACTTTATCCTATCTTATCCTACTCTATCCTACCTTAT
>JAQXLO010000108.1 GCA_029012165.1 Oscillospiraceae bacterium
GAGTTTAACCTGCTGGACACCTTTTCCATCGAGGACAACATCTATCTGCCCTTGGTGCTGGCAGGGAAATCCCACCGGGAGATGGAGGAAAAACTGCGGGATCTTTCGGGCATTCTGGGCATTCGGGAGATTTTGAAAAAATACCCCTATGAAGTGTCCGGCGGACAGAAGCAGCGTGCCGCCGTGGCAAGGGCGCTCATTACGGACCCGAAGATCATTCTGGCGGATGAGCCCACCGGTGCGCTGGATTCCCACTCCGCCACGGAGCTTTTGCAGCTGTTCGGACAGATCAACGAGGCGGGACAGACCATCGTCATGGTAACCCACTCGGTGGCGGCGGCAAGCACGGCGGGACGGGTGTTGTTTATCAAGGACGGCGTGGTGTTCCACCAGCTGTACCGTGGCAGTGACAGCAACGAGCAGTTCTACCAAAAGATCTCCGACACCCTGACGATGCTGGCGACGGGCGGTGACAGACGATGAAAACCGCTCTTTTTCCGACCCTTGCGTGGACGGGCATCCGCAAAAACCGCAAACTCTATCTGCCCTACATCCTCTCATGCATCGGCAGTGTGATGATGTCGTACATCATAGAGTATCTCACGCAGTCTCCCGCCGTGGCGCAGATGCACGGCGGCGGCGATCTGATGATGATTCTCCAGCCGGGCAAGATCGTCGTTTTGGTGTTCTCGGCGCTGTTTTTGACCTATACCAACGCTTTTTTGACCCGCCGCAGAAACCGGGAGTTCGGCTTGTATAACGTTCTCGGTATGGACAAGCGCTGTATCGGCAGAATCGTCGCATGGGAGTCGCTGGCGGTGTCGGGCATCAGCCTTGCGGCAGGCCTCGGCCTGGGCATTGCGTTCTCGAAGCTGGCGGAGCTTCTGCTTTTGTATATCATCCGTGCGGATGTGGACTATACATTCTCCGTTCCCCTGCGCTCGGTCGGCATCATCGCTGCCGCCTATGCGCTCATTTTTCTGTGGCTTCTGCTCAAATCCCTGTACGGCGTGCACCGCAGTGACCCGCTCGCACTCCTGCACAGCGAAAATGTGGGTGAAAAGCCGCCCAAGGGCAACCGTGTACTTGCCGTGTTCGGCGTGCTGCTTTTGGCGGCGGCGTACTTTTTGGCGGTCTATGTCCAATCTCCGATTACTGCCGTATCGACCTTCCTCATTGCCGTGCTGATGGTGATTGCCGCAACGTATCTGCTGTTCATCTCCGGATCGGTGGCGCTGTGCCGGATGTTGCAGAAAAACAAAAGCTACTACTACAACAAAAAGCATTTCGTTTCCGTGTCCTCCATGGCGTACCGCATGAAGCGCAACGGTGCAGGACTTGCAACGGTCTGCATTTTGTCCACGATGGTGCTGGTCATGATTGCCTCCTCGGCGAGCCTGTATTTCGGCGCCGAGGACAGCATCCGCAGTCGTTTCCCGCAGGAGAACAGCCTTGACGTCGAGGCAAGCTCCATCGGCGCTATGACGCAGGCGGGGACGGCGAAGCTTCGGGCGGCGTATGAAAACGTGTTTGCCGACCACGGCGTCACGGCAAAAAATGTGACGGCGTATGCCTACGCAACCATCACGGGCTTGCAGGAGCCGAACGGCGTAGACCCCGACGCTTCCCAAGCAATCAGCAGTATGATTGCACCCGAAAGCTTGCGCACGCTGTACTTCGTCCCGCTGTCGGACTACAACAAAATGATGGGGACAAATCTCGTCCTGAACGGGAACGAGGCACGAATCGGTACCGTGCGCTGCGACTACGACAAACAGAGCTTCACCATGGGCGATGTGACGCTGAACGTCATCGGCGCACTGGACAAGACGCCGGAGATGGGCAACGCCAATACCGCCATCATCCCGACCATCTATTTTGTCGTCCGTGATTTGGACGTGCTGACGCCGCTGGAAAAGCTGGCGGACTACAACGGAGACAAGATGCTCAAAACCTACTGGTACTATGGGTACGACCTCGGGTTTGAAAACGAGGAAGCCGTGCAAATCCTCAAAGAGCAAAAAGCGCTTTTGGGGGATTGCGACTTCGCACAGCAGGCGGATGGGGGTTACACCTATTACGCAGACTGCCTCGCCGCAGAGCGCAGTGACTTCTACTCCATGTTCGGCGGACTGTTCTTTATCGGCGTACTGCTGAGCGTGCTGTTCATGGCGGCAATGGTCATGATTATCTACTACAAGCAGATTTCCGAGGGCTACGAGGATCAGGCGGGCTTTGCCATCATGCAGAAGGTGGGCATGACCAAAGCGGACATCCGCAAGAGCGTCAATGCGCAGATCCTGACCGTGTTCTTTGCGCCGCTTTTGATGGCGGGACTGCATCTCGCCTTTGCCTTTACGCCCATCTGGAAGCTGCTGCAGCTGTTCAACCTGCACAATCTGCCCTTTGTCATCGGCGTTTCCGCCGTGGCGTTCGTGCTGTTCGGTGTGCTGTACGCCCTGATCTACAAGACGACCGCCAAGGCGTATTTCCACATCGTATCCGATGCGGGCTAAACCGTTACAGCGCATTGCAATCGGCGGCACGGGGTTTATCCCCGTGCCGCCGAAGCGTCTTTCAGGAGGCTTTGTTTGATTTTGTGAAATACTGCCAAAAAACAGCATCGAATTTTGGCACACATTTTTACGCTTTTTCTTGAAATTTGGGGGCGATGCGCTATAATTAGCTTGTGTGGTTATGCACACAATTTTCAATCGAAAGCAGAGGAATACACTATGAGAAAAGTCAGAGTCGGCATCATCGGCTGCGGCGGCATCGCCAACGGCAAGCATATGCCGTCCCTTTCCAAAATCGAAGAGGTCGAAATGGTTGCGTTCTGTGACATCATCGAGGAGCGTGCACAGAAGTCCGCCGAGAAATTCGGCATCGAAGGCGCCAAGGTTTACACGGACTACAAGGAGCTCTTGCAGGACGAGAGCATTGAGGTCGTCCATGTCTGCACCCCCAACCGTTCCCACTCCTTCATCACGGTCGATGCGCTGGAATCCGGCAAGCACGTCATGTGCGAAAAGCCCATGGCCAAGACCTATGCCGAAGCCAAGAAGATGCTCGAAGCATCGGAGCGTACCGGCAAGAAGCTGACCATCGGCTACCAGCAGCGCTGGAGAGGCGACTCTCAGTATCTCAAGCAGGTCTGCGAAAACGGCGAGCTGGGTGACATCTACTACGGTCGTGCCATCGCACTGCGCCGTCGTGCCGTGCCGACATGGGGCGTGTTCCTCAATGAATATGAGCAGGGCGGCGGTCCGCTGATCGACATCGGCACCCATGCGCTGGATCTGACTCTTTGGATGATGGATAACTACAAGCCGAAGATGGTTGTCGGCACCAAGTACAAGAAGATGGGCGACCAGAAGCAGACGGCCAATGCATGGGGCGACTGGGATCCCGAAAAGTATACCGTGGAGGACTCTGCGTTCGGCTTTGTCGTGATGGAAAACGGTGCGACCATCAGTGTCGAGAGCAGCTGGGCGCTGAACATCGCCGACCCCAACGAGGCGGTCTGTCTGCTGGCGGGCGACAAGGCGGGCGCCGATATGCTGGACGGTCTGCGCATCAACTACGTCAAGAATAACCGTCAGGTCATCGAAAAGCCCGACTTCAAGACCGGCGGTGTGGCCTTCTTTGACGGCGACAAGGGCGCCAGCCCCGCCGATCTGGAGGCTCGTGCGTGGATCAACGCCGTCATCAACGACACCGAGCCGCCCACAAAGGCATCTCAGGCCATTGTTGTCACCCGCATTTTGGAGGCAATTTACGAATCTGCCGAAACGGGCAAGCCCGTCTACTTCGAGGACTGAGAGGATAGAGCATGAAATACGCAGTTCAGTTATATACCCTTCGCCGTGACTGCGAAAACGGCGGCGAGTTTTTGGCGCTGTTCCAAAAAATCAAGGCGCTGGGCTTTGACGGCGTGGAGTTTGCCGGCTGGCACGACCTGCCGCTGCGGGAGATCCGCATTGCGCTGGACGCCGCAGGTCTGGAGGCGGTCGGCTGCCACTGCGGCATGGACAGCTTTGACGGAGAAGAAAATATCCGCAAGTGCATTGCCGATGCCAAGACGCTGGGCATGGATTGCTACGGCGTCGGCGGCGCACCCCATACCACCAAGGAGGACATCGACAGACTTCGCCGCATCTTCCGAGAGGCCAACGCCATCGGCGAGCCGGAGGGTGTGAAGTTCTACTATCACAACCACTCCGAGGAGTTCCAAATCGAGCTGGACGGCGAGATGGTCGAGAACCTGATCGCCAAGGACGCATGGCTGGAGATCGACACCTACTGGAGCCACTATGCCGGCATGAACAACGCCGAGCTGATCCGCTTTTTGCAGGATCGCATCATCCATCTGCACGTCAAGGACGGTGTGGACGGTCATCCCAAGGCTTTGGGCGAGGGCGACTGCGATGTCAAGGCGGTGCTGGATGCCGCCAAGGAAATCGACCTGCCGTGGATCGTGCTGGAAAACGATGACCCCACCCCCACGGGTCTTGAGGACATCGCACGCAGCATGGCATTTTTGAAAGCAAACGCATAAGGAGAGATTTGGATGAAACTCGGTGTTTTTACCACACTTTTAAGCAACCTTCCTCTGGAGGAGGCGTGCAAATATTTTCACTCTTTGGGAATCCAGATGGTGGAGATCGGCTGCGGCGGCTATCCCGGCAATGCCCACGCCGACCCCGACAAACTGCTTGCCGACGACGCCGCACTGGAAGCGTTCAAGGCGACACTGCAAAAGTATGATTTGCAGATCAGCGCCCTGTCCTGCCACGGCAACCCCGTGCATCCCGACAAGGCCACCGCTGCGATGTACGACGAAACCATCCGCAAGACCATTCTGCTGGCGGAAAAACTGGGACTTTCGCAGATCAACACCTTCTCCGGCTGTCCCGGCGACCACGAGGGTGCCAAGTACCCCAACTGGGTCACCTGCCCGTGGCCGAACGATTTCGGCACGATTCTCGACTGGCAGTGGAACGAGGTGCTCATTCCCTACTGGAAGGATCTGGTTGCCTTTGCCAAGGCGCACGGCGTCAACAAGATTGCGCTGGAACTGCATCCCGGTTTCTGCGTGTACAATACCGAGTCGCTTCTGCGTCTGCGTGAGGCGGTCGGTCCCGAGATCGGCGCCAACCTCGACCCGAGCCACCTGATTTGGCAGGGCATGGAGCCGGTGGCGGTGATCCGTGCGCTGGGCGATGCCATCTTCCACTTCCACGCCAAGGATACCAAGATCGACAAGTACAACACCGCTGTCAATGGCGTTTTGGACAACAAGCCCTACGGCGACGAGATTCATCGCTCGTGGATCTTCCGCTCCATCGGCTACGGCAATGACGCAGCGTACTGGAAGGACATCATTTCCAACCTGCGCATGGTCGGCTACGACTACGCCATCAGCATTGAGCATGAGGACAGTCTCATGAGTCAGAATGAGGGTCTGAGTAAGGCGGTGTCCCTGCTCAAGGATGTTCTGATTACCGAGGACACCGGCGAGATGTGGTGGGTCTGAGCCAAAACGATTTGAGGTGAATGCATTATGGAAAAGAAAGTATTGGGCGGCGCCGTCATCGGCTACGGCGGCATGGGAAATTTTCACGCCAACCAGATGCTCAAGGAGGAGATCCCCGGCATCGAACTGATTGGCGTGTATGATATTGACGAAGAACGCCAGCAGGTCGCCCGGGATAAGGGAATCGAAGCCTTTGAAAGCCGGGAAGCGCTGCTGTCGGATGCACGCATTGACGTGGTGGTGATCGCCACCCCCAACGATGTGCACAAGGAGATCGCCATTGATGCCATGGCACACGGCAAAAACGTGGTCTCGGAAAAGCCCGTCACCCTTTGCCCCGCCGATTTGGAGGAGATGATTGCCGCCGCAAACCGCTACGGCAAGCTCTTTACCGTCCACCAGAACCGCCGCTTTGACGGCGACTATCTGCTGGCGAAGCATATCATGGAAAGCGGCGATCTGGGCGAAGTGTTCCGCATCGAGTCTCGTGTGCAGGGCTCCCGGGGCATTCCCAGCGGCTGGCGTGAGGAAAAGGCGCACGGCGGCGGAATGCTCTACGACTGGGGTGTGCATATGCTTGACCAGATGCTCTGGACGATGACCGGGCACAAGATTATCTCCGTCTATGCCACCATGACCTACATCACCAATTCCGAGTGCGACGACGGCTTCTCCGTGCTGTGCAAGTTCGACAACGGCGTGGAGTGGATCATCGAGATTCAGACCAACAACTTCACCAATTTGCCCCGCTGGTACATCCTCGGCGTCAACGGCAGTGCCGTCATTGACGACTGGGATCTCAACGGCAAGATTGTCAAGGTCACCGATTTCAGCAAGCAGGACAGCGCCCCGGTCGTGGCCGGTATGGGTATCACCCGTACCATGGCGCCCCGCACCGAGGAAACCATCAAGACCTTCCCCCTGCAAAAGGAGGGCTTCGAGGGCGACTGGAACGGCTACTACCGTAACCTGATTGCGGCGCTTGGCGGCGAAGAGGATATCCTTGTCACCCACGACCAGCAGAGACTGCTGGTGCGTGTGATCGACGCCATCTTCCGCTCGGCGGCGACCAATGAAGTCGTACATTTCGATTAAATTCTTTTTGACAGTCCGAGGCGTGCAGTTTTTTGCACGCCTCTTTGTTTGAAAGAAAGGAGATTTTCAAATGCAGTATGATATTGCGGCGATCATTTGGCCGTCCTACAGCGGAGACGACCCACGCACACGCATCTTTTGGCCGGAGGGGTACGGCGAATGGCAGACCGTCAAGGCGATGACCGACAAGGGATATGCCGGATGCCGCTGGCCGAGAAAACCGCTTTGGGGGTATGTGAACGAGGCAGACCCCTATGTGATGGAAATGCAGATTCGTGCCGCTGTTCGGCACAAGGTCAATGTATTCATCTATGACTGGTACTGGTACGATAACCGTCCCTTTTTGGAAAACTGTCTGCATGACGGCTTCCTCGGCGCACCGAACAATACGGATATGCGCTTCTATCTCATGTGGGCGAATCACAATGCCACCTATCTTTGGGACAAGCGGAATTCCTACGACCAGTCATGCCCCGTGTGGATGGGCACCGTTACGCCGCAGGTGTTTGACGAAATCTGCGATCGTACCATCGAGACCTATTTCAAAAAGCCCAACTACTACACCATAGACGGCTGTCCCGTGTACATGGTGTTTGACGTGGACAATCTGATTCGCTCCTTCGGGTCTGTGCAGGCGTGCCGTGCGGGACTGGAACGCTTTCGCCGCAAGACGGCGGCGGCAGGATTTCCGGGACTGCATTTGCAGATGGCGATGTTCGGCAACGGAACGCACCAGCCCGTCCCGTCGGATCCGCCCATGACGGAGCGGGAACAGCTGACCGCCCTCGGCTTCGACAGCTTCACCAACTATAACTGGGCGTGCTGTTTGGATATCGACCGGGACTATGCCGCAGTGGAAGCGGATTTTCAAAATCTTTGCAGGGAGTACAGCACGTGGGAGGCGCCGTACTATCCGAACCTCACCGTGGGCTGGGACAACAATGTGCGCTTCCATCAGTTTGTGCCGGGCGTCCTGCGGGACAACACGCCGGAGAAATTTGCCGCCGCCTGCGAAAACGTGAAACAGTATGTGGACGCAGAGCTGCAAAAGGGCAGACTGCACGCCCCGCTGATTACGGTCAACAGCTGGAACGAGTGGACGGAAACGAGTTATCTGGAGCCGGATGACCTGTACGGTTACGGATACTTGGAAGCGATTCGAGACGTGTTTTGAAAATGGATAACCCCCACCGGCGAAACAGTCGGTGGGGGTTGCAGTTTTCGGCACAAACTTCCGGAAATAAAAAGTTTGTGCAATTTGTAGCACAAACTTGATAATTTGAACGGTTTGTGTTATACTGTTTGCAGAGGAGGGTTGTGCTATGATCGCTTCCCATAAACTGCGAAAGCGGGATTTTTACCTAAACAAGCTCATCGCCTTTCAGGACAAGGAGCCGGTCAAGGTTGTAACCGGCATTCGCCGCTGCGGAAAGTCCAGCCTGCTAAAGCTGATGGCGGCACACTTGACGGCGACCGGCATTGCGGCGGAACAGATTATCGAAATGAATTTCGAGTCCTTTGCATTCAAAAAAATGTCTGCGGAGGATTTATACTACTATGTCAAAGAACGCATTCTGCCGAATCGGCGGATGTACCTGTTTTTTGACGAGATCCAGCGGGTGCCGAGCTGGGAGGACACGGTCAATTCTTTTCGTGTAGATTTCGACTGCGATATCTACATCACCGGCTCCAACGCCTATTTGCTGTCCTCGGAATACGCCACCTATTTATCCGGTCGGTGTGTGGAGATCAAAATGCTTCCGCTGTCTTTTCGGGAGTTTTTGGAGTTTAATGATTTTGTGATTGAAACTGCCGAAAGTGCGCTGGGTGGTGTGCGCACATTTGTCTGCGATGCAAAGGGGGAGCGCTACACGCTGCGGGAGGCGTTCGATGCCTATATGCGATTTGGCGGGATGCCCGGCATAGCAGATGTCGGTTTGGATCAGGACAAAGCGCTCACCCTGCTGGACGGCATCTATTCTACGGTTGTCCTACAGGACATCTTGGAGCGGGAGAAGCGGCGGGGACAGTGCAAGGTCACCGATGCGGCGCTGCTGCAAAAGATTATCCTCTTTTTGGCGGACAACATCGGCAATACGGTTTCCGTTTCTTCCATCGGAAAGACCCTTGTGCACGAGGGTCTTTTGGCACAGGAAAAGCGCAGCGGTACACCCAGCGTCCACACGGTGCAGTCCTATATTCATGCGCTGAGCGAATCCTATTTATTCTATGAAATCAAACGATTCGATATCAAGGGCAAGGAGTTTTTGCGCACCAAGGGAAAATACTATATCGTGGATATCGGTCTGCGCAATTACCTGCTCGGTATGCGCAATCGGGACAGCGGACACGCTATTGAAAATGTGGTGTATCTGGAACTTCTGCGCCGAGGGTACGATGTGGCCATCGGCAAAATCGGGGAAGCAGAGGTGGATTTTATCGCCACCAACGCTGAGGAAAAGCTGTATATTCAGGTGACGGAATCCATGGACAGTGAGGCAGTGCGGGAGCGTGAACTGGCGCCGCTGACGAAGATTCCGGACAACTATGAAAAAATTGTTTTGTCGCTGCATCCCGGCATGGATGCTTGCTATGATGGTATTAAATCTCGGAACCTGATGGATTGGCTGCTGGAGAGATGATACAGCAAAACGAACCCCCCACCGGCGAAACAGTCGGTGGGGGTTGCAGTTTTCGGCACAAACTTCCGGAAATAAAAAGTTTGTGCAATTTGTAGCATAAACTTCGCTATTGGGGGCGTCAGCGCTTGACACGGGCGTTGCCGCTCCACACGCTCCAGACCATATCTTCGTCAGCGGGCTGTGCGTAGTCGGTGAGGAAAGTGGTGGCGAGAGCACCGCTTGCCCAGCCGAATTGCAGCCATTTTTCCGGCTCCCAGCCCTTGAGAATGGCATACAGCAGACCGCCCACAAAGCCGTCGCCGCCGCCGATGCGGTAGAGGACATGGATGGGAAGTGGTTCGGCGATGTGCCATTCACCCTCGTTCCAAAGGATGTCACCCCAAAGGTGTTCGTTGGCGTGGACAACCTGGCGCAGGGTGGTGGCGAAGACGCTCGCATTGGGGAATGCGGTGCGTACACGCTCGATCATGCCCTTGAAGCCGTCAATCTTGCCGGCGATATCCTTGCCGCCGGCTTCGGGGCCCTGAATGCCGAGGCACAGCTGGAAGTCCTCCTCGTTGCCAACGAGGATATCCGCAAGGGAAGCGATCTCGGTGAAAATATCGTGCAGTTCCTGCTCACGGTCTTTCCAGAACGTGGCACGGTAGTTGAGGTCGAAGGAGATGAGCGTGCCGTACTTTTTGGCGGCACGGGCAAGCTCAAGGCAGAAACGGCTGGTCTCGGGGGACAGGGCGCCGATCAGACCCGACAGGTGCAAAACGGCGACGCCCTCCCTGCCGAAGATGCGATCCAGATCGAAGTCGGCGATGGACAGGGTGCGTCCCACTTCGCCGGCACGGTCGTTTTGCACGCGCGGACCCCTTGCGCCGCAGCCGCTGTCGGCAATGTTGAACTGGTGGCGGTAGCCCCATGGACCGCCCTGCGGGACTTCTTTGCCCTCATAGACCATTCCACGGGAGCGCAGGTCACGCTTGATGAAGTCGGCGATGGGACTGTCCTGCACGAAGGTCGTCAAGACCTTAACCGGAAGTCCCAGATAGGAGGAGATGCTGGCGACGTTGGTTTCCGCACTGGTTGCCTGCATACGAAAAAGGGTGCTCGAAGCGACGGTCTGACCGTCGGGCGGGCAGATGCGCACACCCATGCTCGTGGGGACGACCAGCGCCCACTGATAGTTTTCTCGAATTTTCATATTCGTCACCTCACACTGTGTACTGGGAGGCGGCGGTGTCTCCGCCTTCGCCTGTCCAGTTGGTATGGAAGAACTTGCCCCGCTCGGCATCGACACGCTCATAGGTGTGGGCGCCGAAGTAGTCACGCTGTGCCTGCAGAAGATTGGCGGGCAGACGTGCGCAGCGGTAGCCGTCGTAGTAGCCCAGCGCCGTGGTCATGGCGGGAATCGGAATGCCGTTCATCATGGCGGCGGCACACACACGGCGCCAGCCGTCCTGCGCCTTGTCCATGACGTCCTTGAAATAGGGGTCAAGCAGCAGATTGGTCAGAGCGGGATTGTTGTCGAACGCCTCTTTGATTTTGCCGAGGAACACGCTGCGGATGATACAGCCACCCCGCCACATCAGCGCAATGCCGCCGTAGTTGAGGTTCCAGCCGTAGGTCTTGGCGGCGTCCCGCATGAGGGTGTAGCCCTGGGCGTAAGAAACGATTTTTGCGGCAAAGAGGGCGTTTTTGATGTCCTCGATGAACTGCGCCTTGTCACCGTCAAACGAGGGCTTAGGACCGGTCAGCACCTTGGAGGCGGCGACACGCTCCTCCTTGATGGCGCTCAGACAGCGGGAGAACACCGCCTCGCCGATCAGCGTCAGCGGCACACCCTCGTCCAGAGCGGCGATGCCCGTCCACTTGCCGGTGCCCTTCTGTCCGGCGGTGTCGAGAATCTTTTCGACGATGGGTTCGCCGTCGGTATCCTTGTATGCCAGAATTTCGGTCGTGATTTCGATGAGATAGCTGTCTAATTCCTCGGTGTTCCACTTGGCGAAGATGTCGTGCATCTCGTCGGCGGTCAATCCCAGAAGGTCACGCATGAGCTGATACGCTTCGCAGATCAGCTGCATATCGCCGTATTCAATGCCGTTGTGCACCATCTTGACAAAGTGTCCGGCGCCGTTCTCTCCCACCCAGTCACAGCAGGGGGAGCCATCCTCCACGTGGGCGCAGATGGACTGGAAGATGGGCTTCACGCTTTCCCATGCGGCAGGGGAGCCGCCGGGCATGAGGCTCGGACCCTTGAGGGCGCCCTCTTCGCCGCCGGAAACGCCGGTGCCGATGTACAGCTTGCCCTTGCTCTCCACATAAGCGGTGCGGCGTGCGGTGTCGGGGAAGTGGGAGTTGCCGCCGTCGATGAGGATGTCGCCGTCATCCAGCAGGGGGAGAAGCTTGTCGATCATCTCGTCCACAGACGAACCCGCCTTGATCATCATCATGATCTTGCGGGGCTTTTCGATAGAGGCGACCAGTTCTTCCAAGGAGTAGGTGCCGACGATATTTTTGCCCTTGGCACGACCCTCCACAAAGCGGGTCACCTTTTCGGCAGTGCGGTTGTAGACCGATACGGTGAAGCCCTTGCTCTCCATGTTCATGACGAGGTTTTCGCCCATAACGGCAAGACCGATCAGGCCGATATCCGATTTTTTCATATGGTTGTCCTCCGATATATAGTTTAAGATTGTACTGTCCAAAGTCCCAGTGCGGGATTGCTGATATAGAAGATCTCCTCGCCGTCCGGCAGCGTGACAAAACCGTCCCGAAGCACGGCGGGATCGTATTTGGCGGCGGCTTGCGCATAGGGGATGTAGCCGAATGCCGCCCCCTCCACCTCCTCACGGGTGAGATGCTCGGTGCAATAAGTGATGGAAAACCGTCCGTCCGAGGAACCGTGGATCAGGTGCGCCGCCACGGAAAGATTTTCCTGCAAGTCGGCGTTTTCCTCCACGAGGCGCAGAATTTGCTCTCTGCCCACATAGCCGTATTTGCGAATCAGACGGTCGTTCTCGTCGTCCTCGCCGAACTTGCGCACGCCGGGCGCCAAAATAACCAGCTCGCCCCCGTCGGCAATGGCCATGCGGGTGCGGTAGATCGCCTTGTTGCCCAGCCATGTGCTCTTGAATTCCCGGGGGTCGAGATAGACGACCGCTTTCTGAATGGGCTTGTCCAGATGCGTCAGGTTAAGCTTTTGGCTCAGCGCCACCGCTTCCTCGAACACATCCCGCTGATCGCCGATGCACAGACCGTGGATGAACGTATCGTCGCCCTTGTTGGTTGTAACGGTCAGGATATACAGAAGCGGCACATCACCGAGGAAGTGTTCCTGTGCGTAGTCGAACACCTTGCGCACAGGGGAGAAGTCCTTGCCCATAATGCGTTCCATGCCGTAGAAGGCGCCGAGCATATGGGAGGAGTTGATCATGCTGCTGCCGCCGCAGCCGACGAAGATATTTTTGGAGTAGTTCGCCATGCCGACCACCTCGTGGGGCACGACCTGCCCGACGGACAGAACCAAGTCATAGCTTTTGTCGATCACCCGGCGGTTGACTTCCACGTCGATCTTGTCGTTGACCAGTCCCTCGGAAACCTTGCTTACAAAGGATGCCGGAACTTCGCCGAGTTTGACCACATCGGTGCGCCAGTTGTGGACGATCATCTTTTCAAAGGGCACATCCTCACCGAAAAATGCATCCCACTCCGCCTTGGTCATCGGCTCATGGGTGCCCAGTGCGGGCATGATGTCCACTTCGCAGGTGTCTTTGAGCAGGGAGTAGTACATGGCCGTAATGCGCCCGGCGCCGGAATACAATCGGGTGTAGTCCGGCGGCAGGATCAGAACCTTGCGCAGGTTTTTGCCTGCAATGGATTTTGCCAAAGCTTCCCGAAGCGCCGCATCGGAAAGCCCGATATCGCTTTTTAAAATCATACCAAATCACCCCATTCTACTATAAAAGTATACCATACAGCACAGTCTTATTCAAGAAGAATTTACAATTTCTTCACCACTTTTGTCACAGTATGTGCTATAATGAGCAAAAGAAAAAGGAGGTCATTGTATGAACTGTACCAAGTGCGGCGCAACCCTCAATCCGACCACAAGATTTTGCCCCCAATGCGGCACACCGGTTCCGCAGGGCGAGGTGCATTACGACTGCGGACTGCAAAGGCGGGACATTGCAACGTGTATCATTTTGTCCATCGTGACGTTTGGCATCTACGGCATCTACTGGTTTATCAAGATGGTGGACGAGGTCAACCGGGTGTCCAACGACCAGACGGCGTTTTCCGGCGGGGTCACATGGCTGCTGTCCTTTGTGACGTTCGGCATTTACGGCTGGTACTGGTACTATCAGGCGGGAAAAAAGATGAACTACGCCAAGCAGGTGCGCAATATGCCGACGGAAAACAGCGTGGAGTTTTTGTATCTGCTGCTGGCGGTGTTCCGTATGGGTATTGTGGCGAAATGCCTGATTCAAAATGATCTGAACAACATGGCATAAGGAGGCGCCACAGGATGTGGATAAAAGTACTGGTCTGCTTTTTGGCAGGTGCGGCGGCCGGTATCGGCACAGGCTTTGCGGGCATGAGCGCTGCGGCGGTCATCGGACCGATGCTGATCACTTTTCTGGACGTCCCGGCATATGCCGCCGTGGGCGTCGGGCTTGCCAGTGATGTGCTTGCCAGCGCAGTCAGTGCGTGGACGTACAAGCGGCATGGCAATCTGGACGTCAAAAACAGCGTCCCCCTGCTGGTCAGCGTGCTGGTGATGACCGTGGTGGGCAGCTTCGTGGCCAGTCTCCTGCCGGAGCGAGCCATGAGCAGTACCACGCAGATCGCCATGATCGTGATCGGACTTCGCTTTTTGCTCAAGCCCGTCCAAAACACCAAGGCGCAGATGCAGGCGGATTCCCCCAAACAGCGCATTCTCAAGGCGATCGTCGGCGGCGTGCTGGTGGGCTTCGTCTGCGGCTTTGTGGGCGCCGGCGGCGGCATGATGCTGCTGTTCGTGCTGACCTCGTTCCTCGGGTACGAGCTGCACATGGCGGTGGGCACAAGCGTGTTCATCATGGCATTTACGGCGCTGACCGGCGGCATCAGTCACTTTTCCATCGGCGGTATGCCGGATGTGACGTGCCTGGTGCTGTGCGTGGTGTTTACGCTCCTTTGGGCACGTATCGCCGCAAAGATCGCCAACAAGGCAAAAACGACCACCTTGAACCGTGTGGTGGGCTGTGTGCTCATCGGCACGAGCGCCGTGATTTTGACGGTCAACTATTTGCTGTAAAAACAGCCGCAGTGTATGTGGAAAGTTTTGCGTACACTGCGGCGTTTTTGTTGACAGAAAAATAAAAATACGGTACAATAACAGTCGGTAGTCCGATCGCATGGTCTGACTATACATTATTTTTATCAGGAGCGTGCTTTTTGAGAAAGTACAACACAACGGAGTCGGTGCGCTGACCGGGAGGTCGGGCACGTCTCACCTCCCAGCATTGCAGTCAACAATCATCAGGAGGAAAAAACAATGAATAAAAATGACTACACGATCCGTTTGGAAACACCCGCCGATTACCGCAGCGTAGAAACCCTTGCCCGCGAAAGCTTCTGGAATGTCTACCGTCCCGGCTGTCTGGAGCACTATGTGCTGCACTGCCTGCGCAGTGACCCGGACTTTGTGCCGCAGCTTAGCTTCGTCATGGAAAAGGACGGAGAAATCATCGGGCAGAATGTTTTCGTCCGTGCGCACATCACCGCCGATGACGGCAGAGAGATCCCCATCATGACCATGGGACCGATCTGTATTGCGCCGCAGTGGAAGCGTCAGGGGTACGGCAAGGCATTGCTGGACTATTCGCTGGAAAAAGCCGCCGCATTCGGAGCCGGTGCACTCTGCTTCGAGGGCAATATCGACTTCTACGGCAAGAGCGGCTTTGGCTTCGCATCCGATTTCGGCATCCGTTACCACGGTCTGCCCGAGGGGGAGGATGCCTCCTTTTTCCTGTGCAGGGAGCTGATTCCCGGTTACTTAAACGGGATCACAGGCGAGTACGCCACCCCGCAGGGCTACTTTGTGGACGAGAGCGAAGCGGAAGCCTTTGACCGGCAGTTCCCGCCAAAGGAAAAACTGAGGCTCCCGGGACAGATTTTCTAAACAGATCAAGCAGCAAGCTGTCGCATAGGGGAGTTCCTTTTGTGACAGTTTTTTGATGGTTGGAAAGGTGGACTGTTAAAGCAAGTATCGAAGAAAATATTGGAATAAAGCCGTGTATTGCGCAACTGCAAAACACGGCTTTAAATAAACTCTATGCTGTTAGTTCATACTTGTTTTTTAAGTCATTATGCCAACAAAATTTAATATATCCTTCTTTTTGCAACCGTCCAACAACAATTCCAGGGGCAATTCCGATCTCTGCAGAAAAGCGTATCAATGAATCTCTGGAGAATATACCATTATCCACGAAAGATTGAAAGGCTTCCGGGGAAATGAGAGCGTCTTTTGCGAATTGGTCTGCGGCTTCCTCGGCATCACTGTTTATTTCGGCTTTTTGATTAAGATGCCCCAAAAGGATATGTCCAATTTCATGAAATAAACTGAACCAAAATTTATCCGCATCTTTGCCACGCAGAGTAAGACCGATAACAATTTTGTTTCCATCATAGAAAGTTGCGCCGTGAAGAAACGACCCATCAATATGAGGCAAGAACACTATCGCAATTCCGCAATTCGATAACAATTCACACAACTCTTTGCAAAAAACTTTCGGATTCTTTACCGTCATTGCTCGTATGGAGGCAAGCTGTTTTGAAAGCTCGTTTAAATCAATATGGGCTGTATGGATTTTTCTTGCTTCTATTTTTGCTTTTTGTGCCCATGCAATTAATGCAAAATCCGTTTTTTCAGAGATGGAAAGGCGACGGCAAGCGATGCAGGGGATAAGGCTGCTATTCGTAAGGTTACCCAACTGCACAACTTCAAAAAATTTACGAAGATGGATAACACGTTCTTCGGATTTTCTTGTTTCCGGTAGCCACCCATTTTGGGACATCTCATTGTATGGGAATTTCTTTGCTAATTCTATGTCTGCATCCATCGCATTTTCGGCTTCAACTTTTGCCAGCTTTTCTCTGTAAATCGCCTCAAGA
>JAQXLO010000109.1 GCA_029012165.1 Oscillospiraceae bacterium
AAGAAGAACGGAATTGTCGGTTATTCCACGTCCTGCAAGGCGTCGTAGCCTTCTTCGCCGGTACGAACCTTGACCACGTTTTCCACATCGTAGACAAAGATCTTGCCGTCGCCGATATGCCCGGTGTACAGCACCTTCTTCGCCGTTTCGATGACCGTGCGCACCGGCACCTTGCTGACCACGATGTCCACCTGCACCTTCGGCAGGAGGTTCGCTTCCACCTCCACGCCACGGTAGTATTCCGGCTTGCCCTTCTGCAGGCCGCAGCCCAGCACATGGGAGACGGTCATGCCGGTGATCCCTGCCTCCATGAGCGCCTTTTTCAGCGCTTCAAATCGGGACTCCTTGCAGATGATCTCGATCTTGGTAAATTTCGGGCTGCCCGGCTCGGCAACTTCAAAGGAAGGCTCCTTGCGCACAGGGACAGCCTCCACCATCGGCACATCGCCTGTCACGGTAACCGGCAGATCCTCGTCCGCCGTCACGGTATCCGGCAACATGGCAATGCCGGCATACGCCGTGAGCAGACCGTGCTCGGAAATATCCAGTCCCTCCAGCTCATCCGCTTTGTATGCCCGCAGACCGATGGTGTGCTTGAGTACGAGGAATACAATTGTGATAACGATTGCCACATATGCCGCCACACTCACGACACCCAGCGTCTGCACGCCGAGGAAGTGGAACCCGCCGCCGTAGAACAGACCCTTTTCGGTGGAGACGCCCGTGGCGAACAGACCGGTCAGGATGGTGCCCAGCGCACCGCACACGCAGTGGACGGAGACGGCGCCCACGGGGTCGTCGATCTTGGCGATCTTGTCGAAGAATTCCACCGACAGCACCACGACGATGCCGAAGATCAGACCCATGATGGCGGCGCCCACAGGGCTGACTGCGTCACAGCCGGCGGTGATGCCCACCAAGCCTGCCAAAGCCGCATTGTAGGTCATGGATACATCCGGTTTTTTATACCGCACCCAAGTGAACGCCAAGGTCGTGCAGCAGGCGACTGCGGCGGTCAGGTTGGTATTGAAGAAGATCAGACCTGCGGAGACCATCTGCTCGTCGGTCGCCATGCCCACCGTAGAGGCACCGTTGAAGCCGAACCAGCAGAACCACAGAATGAACACGCCCAGCGCAGCCAGAGACAGATTGTGTCCGAGGATGGCACGGGGTTTGCCGTCCTTGCCGTACTTGCCGATACGAGGACCGAGGATCGCAGCGCCGATCAGGGCGCAGACGCCGCCGACCATGTGCACGGCTGTGGAACCGGCAAAATCGTGGAAGCCCAATTCGCTCAGCCAGCCGCCGCCCCAGATCCAGTGCCCGGAGATGGGATAGATGATCAGGGAGATGGCTGCGGAATAGATGCAGTAGGCGCTGAACTTCGTGCGCTCTGCCATGGCGCCGGATACGATGGTGGACGCCGTGGCGCAGAACACGGTCTGAAAGATAGCAAACGCCCACAGCGGTACGCCTTCCGGCAGAACGTGACTGTAATCCTTCAGGATGAGGGGGTCGATCCATCCGAACAGCCCGGTGCCCGCACCGAACATCACGCCGAAGCCCACCAGCCAGAAGCTGGGAGTGCCGATACAGAAGTCCATCAGGTTTTTCATCAAAATGTTGCCTGTGTTTTTCGCTCGGGTAAAGCCGGCTTCGCACATGGAGAAGCCCGCCTGCATGAAGAACACCAAAGCGGCGCCCAACAGCACCCAAATGGTGTTTACCGCACTGAATTGCATAATCCTCTTTCTCCTTCTTTCCCGAAAAAAACGAGACACAGACGCTGTCTTTTTTCCTGCAAGGCGTCTTTGTCTCGTGGCTTCGGTGTTCTTTTTTTAAAGCAAAAGAGGCGTCTTGGAACCATCGCTCCAAGACGCCCTTGCCTTTATGCGCACTATTATACACCGATTTCTGCGTTTGTCAAGCACTTTTTAAAATTTTCTCTCAAAAATCTCTCTGTCAGCTTATGCAGGGGGCAGACTGCATTTTTCGGATAAGAAAGTCTGGTTATGAAAAATGCTGCGGTTTTGGGTATTTCCCGCATATTCGATTCGGCGTATACTGAAACTATTCTTCGGGAGGGATCAGATTGACAAACGTGAAAAAAATCGTATCGGTGCAGGATATTTCCTGCTACGGACAGTGCTCCCTGACGGCGGCACTGCCGGTGCTGTCGGCGAGGGGTGTGGAAACGGCAATTTTGCCCTCCGCCCTGCTGAGTACCCACACGGGGGGCTTCCACGGCTACACCGTGCTGGATCTGACGGATGAAATGCCAAAAATCGTGGCGCACTGGAAGCAGGAGGGCATCCGCTTTGACGCCATCTATACGGGCTACATCGGCGATGCGAGGCAGTTTGATATTATTTTGCGTCTGCGGGAACTGCTCTATGACGGCGGTCTGCTGATCGTGGATCCCGCCATGGCTGACCACGGCAAGCTGTATGCGGCATTGAACGAAGATATTGTGATCGGGATGCGCAGACTGGTTGGATATGCGGATGTGATCCTGCCCAATCTGACCGAAGCGGCGTTCCTGCTGGGCAGGGAATACAAGGAGAGCTATTCCCCGGAAGAGATCGAAGAGATGGTGCGTGCCCTGTGCGCCATGGGACCTCGGTACAGCATCCTCACCGGCGTCAGCCGGGAGCCGAACAAGATCGGCGCCATCTGCTTCGACCGGGAACGGAACGAAACCGTCTGTTATTTTACCGAAAGGATCGAAAAGAGCTACCACGGCACGGGCGACCTGTTTTCCGCCGTTGCGGTGGCGGATATTGTCCGGGGGAAGGGCATGGAGGAGGTGCTGCGGAACGCCTGCGAATTCACCTGCCGGGCGATCCGTGCCACGGTGGACGATCCGGCGCACCCCTACGGCGTACACTTCGAGCCGGTCTTGTCGGGGGAATACCCCCAGAGCGAATAAAAATACTGCGGGGCAAAGGCAAAACCATTTGTCCAGTGTTGCTTTCAAGAAAAAATGTGCTATAATGATTGCAAGCAGCACTGCACAGTTGAGGTGTGCGGTGCTGCCTGTCATCATCGAATGGGAGAAGTAAGGAGGACGCTATGTTGGAGATTTTGTTTACGGTTTTGTTTCTCTGTCTGTTCGGTTGGGCAGTAAAGCTGTTGTTCAAAATCACTTGGGGTGTGGCAAAGGTCATTGGACTGATTTTAGCTGTCCTCGCCCTGCCTGCACTCATTATCGGACTGGTTGCCGCCGGCGGATTCATTCTGCTGATTCCCGTTGCGCTCATTGCCGGCGCAGTCGGACTGCTCAAAGCGTGTGGATAAACCGGAATGCGCAAAGTAATCCGGCGGCCGGGACGAATTTCACGGCGCAAATCCCCAAAGTGCGTAGAATGCCTGCGGGGCAAAGGCGGGATTCTCATAGAACGCCGCATACATCTGCTCCATGTTTTCGTAGGAGTGCTCCACTTCCTTGGCGTACAGGCGGGCGGTGCAGACCGGGTCACCGTCGGCGCAGGCGGCAAAGGTGACGGCGGACAGCATCAGCTGCACCTTAGAGAGGATGTCGCCGTCCTCCACCGCTTGCAGGATATAGCGATATAAATAGTATACAGCGAGGTTTTCAAACAGCGTGCGGTTCTCTGCGTGGGGACGGCACGCCGTTTTTGTCAGAGCACGGAATTCCTCTGTCATCAGATCCAGCGTCCCGTGGAAGCGAAACAATGCGGATGCATCGCCGCAGACAGCCGTGGGATGCAGGGGTGCTGTCGGTGCGTTGGGGCAGACACAGCCGTCATACAGCTGTTCCTGCATTTCTTCGGCGCAGCAAAGACACCGGCACAGCGCTTCGCCCAAGGGGATGCGGCGATCCTGCATCCAAGCGATCATCCGTGTGCGCAGGGCGATCAGCGCTTGTAAAAAGGGGTCGGCAGTCTGGGGCACGGGGACGTTCAGCCGGTCCGCCGTCAGCGTGAGCCGTGTGGCCTCGGGACAGGACAGGGACAGACAGCGTTCGGTGAAATCGTCGTATTCCTGTACGATGCGCGGGAATCGGGAGCAGGTCACGCTCAGTGCCGCTTCACCGCAGACGCATTGGATTTCGCACAGGCGATCCTCCCGCAGGAACGGACATTGTCCCCGGACGGAGGAAAAAACTGTGTCACCGTCCTCGTCGATACGCATACAATCGCAGATCTTTTTGCCCAGTTCGGAATCCATCGCACGGTACCGTGCGGCGCTGTCGTCGTCAATGACCACGTCCCAGCCGACGCAGCAGCTGTCCGGGCAGGCGGCGGCAATACAGCGAAACTGCTCGACTCCCTGCAAGGCATAATTTTTCATCGGATATCTTCCTCCAGGAATTTGCGGAAAGCCGTGGGCAGACCGTACGCTTTTTCGATCTGCTCCCGGGTGCGCCATGTGAATTGGGGTGCCTTCTCGGCGCAGAGGATCGTATAGCCCGCCATTTCCCAGCGGATATGGGTAAAAATGTGCACCCGGTTCACCCGGGAAAGCATTTGTTTCGGCCGAGCGCCAAAGCATTCCGCCTGCCGCAAGGCGCCGTCCGCATCCAGCGGCGTGTCCACATTCGGCAGCTCCCACATCCCGCCCAGCAGTCCCGATTCCTCCCGCCTGCACAGGGCGAGTTCATCGCCGCACCAGAGCAGAAAGACCGTCTTGCGGACGAGCTTTTTGTCCTTTTTGGGCTTCTTGACGGGGAGCGATGCGGCCGTGCCGTGCTTGTTGGCGAGGCATTGCGCCGCCAGCGGACACACAGTGCACTTCGGGGAACGGGGTGTGCAGACGGTGGCACCCAGTTCCATGAGGGACTGGGTAAAGGTGCCGCAGGCGCCGACAGGGTAGATTTTCTCCAAATTCTCCGTGACCGCTTTTTTGAAGGGCGGCTCGTCGATGGGGGTGTCGTCGTCGAGGTAACGGGCGCTCACCCGCAGGACATTGCCGTCCACGGCGGCATGGGGCTGGTCAAAGCAAATGGAAGCGATGGCGCCGGCGGTGTAGTCGCCCACGCCGGGCAGGGCACGGATGCTCCTATAGTCCCGGGGAAATACACCCCCGTGCTCGGCGACGATCTTTTGCGCCGCCTTTTGCAGATTGCGTGCACGGCTGTAGTAGCCCAGCCCCTCCCACAGTTTCAGCAGCCTGTCCTCATCGGCGTCTGCAAGGGAGTCCACCGTGGGGAACGCTTCGAGAAAGCGTGCATAGTAGCCGATCACCGCCTCGACCCGGGTCTGCTGGAGCATGATCTCCGACACCCAGACACGGTAAGGATCCCGGTTCTCCCGCCAGGGAAGCGAACGGGCGTGGCTTTCATACCACGGCAAAAGCAGGGACGGCAAGGCTTTGAACGAGTGCATCCGTATGCCCCCTCTCCACAATAAACTGTATTAAGGCGGCACCGCATAAACTGCGGCGCCGCCTTAAGTATAGCAAACGGTTTCGGAAATGTAAAGGAAAGAAAAATGAAAAAACTTTCAAAAAAGGGTTGACATTTGCGGCGCCTCCTGCTATAATCTCTCTTGCAGTTGCGGATGTAGCTCATCTGGTAGAGCGCCACCTTGCCAAGGTGGAGGTAGCGAGTTCGAGCCTCGTCATCCGCTCCAAGAGATCGCAGACAGTCTGCGGTCTTTCTTTTTTAAAACCTATATTTGCGGATATGGCGGAATTGGCAGACGCGCCAGATTTAGGATCTGGTGGGCACCCCCGTGCAGGTTCGACCCCTGTTATCCGCACCATGAAGAGAGGGACTGTACAAAAACAGCCCCTCTCAAATTGTTTTCG
>JAQXLO010000110.1 GCA_029012165.1 Oscillospiraceae bacterium
TGGGTCTCCACATTTTTCAGCAGAGCACGGTAGCGCTCCTCGTGGCGCTTTTCGATGGCGGCGACAGCACGGAACTGCTCCGCAAGCTCGTGGAAGCCCTCCTCGTCTGCCTCTCTTGCCATGGTGACGTACATATCCGTCCACTCGGCGTTTTCGCCCTCTGCGGCGTGCTCTAAGTTGGCAGGCGTGTCACCCAGTTCACCCAGCTCCCGGAACCACAGCTTGGCGTGTTCCCGTTCGTTGTCCGCCGTTTGCAAAAACAGTGCGGCGATCCGCTCGTAGCCGGCCTGCGCCGCCACACCGGCGAAGTAGGTATATTTGTTGCGTGCCTGAGATTCACCGGCAAAGGCTGTCCAAAGGTTCTTTTCCGTTTTGGTGCCGGCATATTTGCTGCCGCCGACCTGAACGGTGACTTTTTCAAAATCGGAGGCGGGATGCTTGCAGATGGGGCAGATGAAGTCTGCCGGAAGCTCCTCGCCCACATACTCATAGCCGCAGATCTGGCATCTCCAGATCGTCTTGCCCTGCGCCGTCTTGCCGACGGGCTTGGGTTTGATGTTGGCGTGGTAGTAGGCGTAGGTGGCGGAGGGAACGTTGCTGAGAATCTCCCCCTCGGTCACATTGCCCATAAACAGGATGTGACTGCCCAAGTCCACCTCACCCGTGACGTCCACGCTGATGTAGGCGTTGGTGCCCAGGGTGATTGCCAAATCGCCGTTGGCGACACGCTTGCAGGCGGAGAAGTCGGCGAACTTGTCCACATCCCTGCCGGACTGGAAGCCGAAGTGTTTGAAGGTGTCAAAGACGGCGTTTTCCGCCAGAACGGAGGCGGTGAATTTCCTGCTTTGCCGAATCATTTCGCAGGTAAGATTCGCCTTGTTGACGCTGACGCTGACGGTCAGCGGGTCGGATGCGATCTGGGCGACGGTGTTGGTGATACAGCCGTTGTCCTTGCCGTCCTTGTGTGCGGTCAGGACAAACAGCCCGTAGCTGATGGTGTTGAATACTTTCTGATCCATGGTTTTGACCTCCTGTTGGTATATGTATGGTTATGGTTAGCTTGCCCGAAAAAACAGTCTCTACTACATTTTATTATACACAAACATCGGCAAAAGGTCAAGCTTCTGCCGATGTTGCTCTCGGCGCATACTTTTTGCCCTCGTTTTGTATACGACACAGCCGAGGCTCCCGCTGCCAACGGGAGCCTCGGCTGAAGAGGCTGCTTTATACGCCGGAATAGGCGGCGAAGCCGCCGTCCACGGGGAGGACTACGCCGGTGACGAATGCGGAATAGGCATTGTCGCACAGGAACAGCAGTGCGCCGGTCAGATCCTCCGGCGTGCCGAAACGGCGCAGGGGCGTGTGAGTAATGATCTTGTTGGAACGGGGCGTGAGAGAGCCGTCCTCGTTGAACAGCAGCTTGTGGTTCTGGTTGGTGGCGAAGAAGCCGGGGGCAATGGCGTTGACACGGATGCCCACATCGGCAAAGTGCACCGCCATAAACTGGGTGAAGTTAGAGACGGCGGCCTTGGCGGCGGAATAGGCGGGAATCTTGGTCAGGGGACGGAAGGCGTTCATGGAGGAAACGTTCAGGATGGTGGCGCCCTCTTTGCCGACCATTTCCAGTGCGAAGCACTGGGTAGTCAGCAGTGTGCCGAGGAAGTTGAGGTTGAACACAAACTCAATGCCCTTGGGGTCGAGGTCAAAGAAGGTCTTGACGCCCTCTGCCTTTTCGGCGATGTCGGACAGCTCCAGAGTTTCCTTGGTGGTGGTGCCCAGCGGGGAGTTGCCGCCGGCGCCGTTGACAAGGATGTCACAGGTGCCGAGGGTCTCATTGACCTTTTTGCGTGCGGCCTCCAGACTGTCCTTTTCCAGCACGTTGCACGCCACGGCAACAGCTGTGCCGCCTGCGGCAATGATCTCATCGGCGACCTTCTGTGCCGCCTGTTCGTTGAGGTCGAGCACAGCGACCTTGACACCCTGTGCGGCGAGATCCTTGGCAAAGCCGCTGCAGAGCACACCGCCTGCGCCGGTAATGACCGCTACACGGTCTTTCAAATTTTCATGTGTCATACAAATTCATCCTTTCATACGAAATGTGCCCGTTGAACAGCAGAGCACTCACTTGCTTGCAGATGCCAGTGCGATCTGCCGGTGCAGTGCGTCGGCCGCCGCCTTGAAGGACTCGGTATTGTCGGCGTATTCATAGGCGTTTTGACCGTTGACCAGTGCTGTGGAACCGCCGTGCGCCTCCAGCGCCTTCAGCCCGTCAAAGACCTTCAGGTGCGGCTCCAGCGTCAGGAAACGATCGCCGTCCTTTTTGCCGAAGCGGCGCAGAAGCTCGGTCAGCTCGCCGTCGCCTTCACCGGCCGGGGTGACAACGCCGTCGGAAAAACGGGCGTCCTTGATGTGCAGATAGTCGATGTAGTCCTCCAGCATCTCGAAGGCCGGCAGGATTTGGACGTTGCAGTGGATATAGTTTGCGGGATCAAAGATGCCGCCCAGCTTGTCGCCCAGTGCCTTGTGCAGGGCGAGACAGCGTTCGGGGATGTCGCCGAAAATGCCGCACTCGTTTTCGTGACAGCAGCGGATGCCGTGGGCGTTGGCGTAGTCACACAGGGCTTCCACACGGCGAAACACCTCTTGCTGGTATTCGTCGTAGCTTTCCCCTTGGGAGAAGTAGAAGCTGAAAATGCGGATGTTCTTGGTGCCGAGGAGCTGAGCAACTTCTACCGTGTTTTTGAACGCTTCAAAATGCGGCTCGAAATCATCCGTGATCTCGATCTTGCCGTAGCCGGAGCCGATGGCGGAAACGCCGATGTCGTTTTCATCCAGCAGAGCCTTGAGCGCACGGGCTTCGTCGGGGGTGATGCTGTTGATGCTCTTGTTGTCGTCCAGCCCACGCAGTTCGATGTGGGTGATGCCGTTGGCTTTGCAGGCGGCGATCTGCTCACGGATGTTGCGGGAGGCCTCGTCTGCAAAGGCGGACAGAATGAATCTTGCCATATTATCCCTCCAAATGGTATACAAAAATTTGCGTATGTTCTGCGATATATTGACGGATGGAACGGAACAGCACGTCCGTGTTCTCTCCGAAGGCAGCATCTAAGGCTCGGATGTCCGCCGGCAGGGCGGAGGTGGTTTCGTCGTTGCTGTCGAACATTTTGTACGCCTTTTCCATCAAGGACAGGTGCTCGGCGTCAAACATTGCCCGTGCGCCTGCCAGGGCGGCGTCCGTCAGCGGTGCACCGTTGAGACGGAAAAACTGACTGACCGTCTCGGCGTCCTCGCACAGCAAGAAGTTGAGTGCATAGATATATTGCTTTTCGGCGGGCAGATTTATGTACGCCGCATCCATATCCGATTCTTTTTCCAGCTCGGACTGTATCTGCAAGGCAAGTGCGTGCAGCAGTTCTTTTCCGTCTGCCTGCATGGCCTTTTCGGCGGTAAGGTCAGCAAAGCGTTGATGCAGGGCACGCTCCTGCCGGAGCTTTTCCAAAACGGCATCCCGTTCCCGGTTACGCTTGCGGATGGAACGTGCCGCCATGATCCAGCCAAAG
>JAQXLO010000111.1 GCA_029012165.1 Oscillospiraceae bacterium
TCCCCGTCCTTGAGGTTGATGATGTCGATAAACTTGGTAACCGGGACAGACTCACCCGTCAGCGCCGCTTCCTCCACCTTGAGGCTGGCGCTCTCTAAAATACGTGCATCGGCAGGAACGGCATCGCCCGCTTCAAGCAGGATAATATCGCCGACAACGAGATCCTCGCTGTGGACGACCTGCACCTTGCCGTCACGGATAACCTTGGATGTGGCGGCGGACATTTTTTGCAGCGCTTCGATGGCCTTTTCCGCCTTGCTCTCCTGATACACGCCCAAAATCGCATTGACCAGAACAACGAACATGATGATGATGACATCCACAAAGTCGCCGCTGCCCTCCACCGTTGCCAGTGCGGCACTGATCACGGCAGCAACGATCAGGATGATGATCATCGGGTCGGCAAGCTGCTCGAGGAATCGGCGAACCAGCGATTTGCCTTTGGCGGCTTTGAGTTCGTTTTTGCCGTTCTTTTCCAGACGGCTTTGTGCCTCGGAAGCGCTCAGACCTTGTTCGGATGAGCCGACTTCCTGCAAGACCTTTTCCTGATCTTCACAATAAAATCTCAACAAACATCCCTCCAGAGATTATTTCCGCAACAAAACATCCCCTGCGCAGATGATATCCTGACGCAAAGAGATGAAAATATTGGTTCTGTTTATTATACCGTTTTCCCATGGGAATGTCAATACAACGCGGAAAAAATCAGATGCTCCCAGTGCAAAAGGTATAATTTCCCCCATCTGCGCAATACTATCTGTAAACCAAGGAAAGGAGAATTGCAATGGCTAATCTCACGGAAAAGGAACTGTCCGCTTTGGAGGATCAGCTCCAGTTTGAACAGGTGCTGATCAAAAAGTACAAAAGCTATGCCGGTCTTGCGCAGGATCCGCAGATCCGAGATGTCTGCAATCAGCTTGCCAACCAGCACAAACAGCACTACGACACCCTTATGGGTCACTTGCAGTAAAGGAGGATACGCCATGATTTCCAACGAAACCGCCGTCAAGCAGAACTTGGATGACCAGGAGATCCTGAACGATGTGCTCTTTTCTCAAAAGCAGATCACCGGGAATTACAACACGTCCGGCAACGAATGCGTGGACGAAAAGCTGAAAGCCGATATGCTCAACATCCTGCGGGACGAGCACAATATGCAGTCCGACGTTTTTAACCAGATGCTGCAGCGTGGCTGGTATCAGACACCGCCCGCCCAGCAGCAGAAGATCGACGCCGCCAGAACAAAGTTTCAGAATATCTCGGCACAGCTGGCGTAAATCGTCTGCGGCATAGTTTCCGCACACAGCAGATAAAAAAGACAGATGAATCGAAAGCCGCACAAAACAGCCGCATGATTCATCTGTCTTTTTACTTTGTCTGCTTCCGTTTAGTGGATAATGACCTCTTGCGCATCGACGGAATAACCTATAACCTCACCAACATCCGCAATCTTTCCCTTGACGGTCACGGATTTATCCGAGCCGATCTGACTCATCACACTGTCGCGGATGTCATAAGGAATGTCAACACGAATCGTATCCAGCCAATAGGCATCGTTTTTCGATTCGATGGAAAAATATGCACCGCTCGCATCAATCGTTGCCACATAACCGCCCGTAATTTCTACATATTGGTCGTCCCATGTCTGCTTGGCATTATAAGCATTTTCTTTCAAATCGCTCAAAAGTGCGTCAATGCCAACCTGCGTATATTCTTTCACCGTTGCGGCAGATGGGGAATCTCCCTTCGCAGAGGCGGACGTTTTCGGTTTCTCTGCGGTACCGTTGTCGGAATCGCCGCCGGAGGTTCCGATAACGATGCCAAGGAGGACAACCACTATGATCGCCCAGAACCACACTCTTTTAAAGATCGGTTTCTTGTTTTTGGCACCGCACGCAGGGCAAGCCTTCGCACCCTTGGCGATCTGTGCGCCGCACGCCTTGCAGACTGTCATGTTTTTGTTCGGCACAGGATTTTGCTGCATCGCCGTGTTGTTCATTTCTTCTGCCATACTCCATCATCCTTTTCAATTTTTTCGCTTTTGCGTGAAAAAAGTATATCATGATATCAATTTGATGTCAATATGATTTCTCTCTTTTTTCATAGAAAATGATATTCTTTTGATATCAAATATAAGGAGGCTTCCCTATGGCCGGTAACTACTACACGCCCTTTTCTCTACGCATTTCCGAAACCTTGCTGGACAAAATTAAGGTCATCGCAAAGGAAAACAAACGCTCGGCAAACAAGGAAATGGAATTCATTTTGGAACAATATGTTGCACGATTTGAAAAAGAGTTCGGCACAATTCTAACACAGAACACACAGGAATGAAAAAAGCACGGTACCGTTTTTATGGCGGTATCGTGCTTCACTGTTGATTATTCCATTTTTTCGATCTCCCGCATGAGCGCATCAACAACTTGTTCTTCGGGGACTTTGTAGAGAATCTCGCCTTTTTTGAAAAGCAGGGCGCATCCGTCTCCGCCGGCAATGCCGATATCGGCGGCGGACGCTTCCCCCGGTCCGTTCACGGCACAGCCCATAACGGCCACGGTGATGTTTTTTCGCACGTTTTGCAAACGTTCCTCCACCCGGTTCGCCAAAGAGATCAGGTCGATCTTAGTCCGTCCGCAGGTGGGACAAGATATGAGCCTCGGCCTGTCCCCTGCAAGGTCGATGGCCTTGAGGATATCCCATCCCGCCTCCACCTCCTTGACCGGCGCATCGGTCAGGGAAACACGGATGGTGTCGCCAATGCCCTGCGTGAGCAGAGCGCCGATGCCCACAGCGGATTTGAGCAGTCCCATCTTATATGTACCTGCTTCCGTCACGCCCAAATGCAGCGGGTAGTCGCACTGCGCGGCGACCAGCTTATACGCTTCGATCATTTTGTACACATCGGAGGATTTGATGGACAGCACGATATCCTGAAAATCGTGCTTTTCCAAAATGCGCACATGGCGCATGACGCTCTCCGCCATGCCCTCGGGCGTAACGCCGCCGTACTGCGCCAAGATATCCTTTTCCAAAGAGCCGGAATTGACCCCGATGCGGATGGAAATATTCCGACTGCGGCAAGCCTTGACCACCGCTTCCACCCGATCCTCGGAGCCGATATTGCCGGGATTGATGCGAATTTTGTCCACACCTGCCGCAACGCTTTCCAGCGCAAGGCGGTAGTCAAAATGAATGTCGGCGACCACGGGAACGATCAGCGCCTCTTTCAAAGCGGCAATCAGCTTCACCGCTTCCCTATCCGGCACGGCGGCACGGATGATCTGGCACCCTGCCGTCTGCAATTCCAGCGCCTGACGGACGCTGTCCTCTATATTGTGGGCAGGAACATTCAGCATGGACTGCACCGAGATCGGCGCTCCGCCGCCGACGGTGATATTGCCGACCTTTACGGCACGGCTGCGTCTGCGCTCTATCAAAACAGCTCACCCCTTGACAGCTTTAAAATATCCGAGAAGGAAACGGCAACCATGAATCCAAGCAAAATCACCAAACCCACCGCATGGATCCAGCCCTCATATTTGCGCTTGATGGGCTTGCGGAAGATGCCCTCGATGAGCAGGAAAAACAATCTGCCGCCGTCCAGTGCAGGAATCGGCAGGAGGTTGAAAATGCCGATGTTGATGGTGATCAGGGCGAGGATGGTCAAAATAGGCGTCAGATCCGCTTTGGTCGCAGACTGGGTCACCTCGGCAATCATGCCCACGGTGCCGATGGGTCCCGACAGCTCCTTGAAGCCGTAGGTGCCCGTGAGCATATCGAACAGGCTGATCCAGATAATACGGGCGATGGACACCGTTTCGCCCACACCGTATTTCAACACGGCGCCGAAGGTGGGCTTGACCCCCACGATGATGAAGTCATAGACCATGCTTTCCGTGCCGTCCTCGGCGGTGTAGGTATCAAACTTCACGCCGTTGACGGCGGTCTTTTCGCCGTCCCTCTGCACGACAAAATCCACACTGCCGTCCTTGTCTCTCGACAGCAGAAAACCTAAATCGTACTGGGAGAACACTCGTCTGCCGTTGATCTCCCGGATCACATCCCCCTCCCGCAGACCCGTCTGCTGTGTGGAGGCGTTTTCGTAAAAAGAATTGATCTGGGGTGTACCGATCAGGGATTCCTGCGTGAGCATACCGAGCACGATCAAAAATCCCAGCAGGATGTTGATCACCGCACCGGCGGCAACGATAATCATGCGCTGCCAAACTTTTTTCTTGACAAAGGCACGTTCATCATCGCTGTCCTCGTCCTCCCCCTCCATGGCGCAGAATCCGCCGATGGGGAACAATCGCAGAGAATACTCCGTCTCGCCCTTTTGCTTTTTCCAAATGCACGGTCCCATACCCAGTGCAAACTGGTTGACACGCACCTTGAACAGCTTGGCGAAGGCGAAATGTCCGCCCTCATGCACGGCGATAATCACACCAAAAAAGAAAATCGCAAACAGAATCGGCCATATCTTGCCCCAGCCGACCGCCACGGTTTGTAAAAAATCAGACATAGATGCACCTCACTTTATGCTCTCATTAACAAGACGGCGCATGAGCGCATCCGTCTCGAAAACGTCCTCTGCCGTATATGTGTCGACCTTGGGCACAACAGACGACGCTTTTTCCGCAAGCTCGGCAATTTGCAAAAAGCCTATCTTTCCCCGGCGGAACAGCAGATTCGCCTGTTCGTTGGCGGAATTGACCGCCGCCGGATAAAGTCCGCCTTTGAGTATTGCCGATTTGCAGAGATTTATACAGGAAAACGTTTCGTAATCGGGCGTTTCAAATGTGAGCGTACCAAACTGCTCGAGCCGAAGCTGCGGCACGGGTGACGGGTAACGCTCGGGATAGGTCAGCGCATACTGAATCGGAATACGCATATCGGGCATTCCCAACTGCGCTATCACGGAATTGTCGCAAAACTCGACGAGCGAATGTACCACGCTTTGACGGTGGACGAGAATATCCACCTGCTCGGGCGACACGCCGAACAGCCAAACCGCCTCGATAAGCTCCAGTCCCTTGTTCATCATGGTTGCGCTGTCAACGGTAATCTTTGCGCCCATGCTCCAATTCGGGTGGCGCAACGCTTGCTCTACGGTTACCGATTCTAACTCGGCACGGCTTTTGCCGAAGAACGGTCCGCCGGACGCTGTGAGAATCAAACGCTTGATTTCGCTGTGTCTCGTCATCCCCTGCAAGGACTGGAAAATTGCGGAGTGTTCACTGTCCACGGGCAAAATCGACACGTTCTTTTCCCTTGCCATGCCCATGACAAGCTGACCGCCCGCAACCAAAGTTTCC
>JAQXLO010000112.1 GCA_029012165.1 Oscillospiraceae bacterium
AAAATCCATGCCCAATGAGTAAATTTGACCTTTTCTGACCTTTGACGGTTTGGTCAAAAAAGTCTATACTATGGTCAAAGGTCAAGGAAAGTCAAAGTCAAACAAGAAAGAAGATGAGAACCATGAGCCTGAGCAACAACATCGCCCGAATGATCTTGGAGATGCTCGAGCAGGACGGTTACACAGAGATCCAGCGCAACGAGCTGGCGCAGACCGTGGGCTGTGTCCCAAGCCAGATCAACTACGTGATCTCCTCCCGCTTTACGCCGGAGCAGGGATACATCGTGGAGAGCCGGCGAGGCGGCGGCGGGTACATACGCATCAGCCGGGTGCACACGGATCGGAAACTGACGCTCATGCACGTGATCAACTCCATCGGCGATGCCGTGTCGGAGCAGACCTGTCGGGCGCATATCATGAATTTGACCTACAGCAATATCTTGGACGAACAGACGGCGAAAATGCTCTTGGCGGCTACGTCCGATGTGTGTTTCCGCACATTGCCGCAGCCAATGCGGGACCCGGTTCGGGCTTCGGTATTCAAGCAGCTTCTGCTGTCGATCCATCAACAATGAAAAGGAAAGGTGATTTATATGTTGTGTCAAAACTGTGGAAAAAGAGAGGCAACTACCCATATCAAACGAGTGGTCAACGGAGAGACCTCGGAAAGTCATTTCTGCGCAGAGTGCGCATCGTCCCTGGGCTATAAGGATGTGTTCAGCGGCTGGGGACTGAATTTCAGCGATCTTTTGGGCGGCTTCCTCGGAGAGAATGTCTCCGACCAGGGTGTGCTGACCGGCGGCACCAGATGCCGCAAGTGCGGCAGTTCCTGGAACGACATCGTCCGGGACGGTCGGCTGGGCTGTGCGGAGTGCTACCGCAGCTTCTACGACAAGCTCCTGCCGTCCCTGCAAAGGATTCACGGCCGCATCCGCCACACCGGCAAGGTTTCCGGCAGTGCGGGCAAGCACGCACCTGTGCAGGAAAAGTCCGAGCAGGAGATTCGGGAAGAGAAGATCGAATCGCTCAAAAAGCAGATGGATGAAGCCGTAGCCGCACAGGACTTTGAGCAGGCGGCAAAGCTTCGTGACGAAATTCGTTCACTCGAAGCGTAAGGAGGATGTTACAATGAACAGCAATAAATGGTATATCGAAAAAGGCGATCAGGGCGATATCGTCCTGAGCACAAGAATTCGGCTGGCAAGAAATCTGGACGCATACCCCTTCCCCGGAAAGCTGGATGTGCGGGGCAAGAAAAAGGTCAGTGAAACCATCCGTGACGCAGTACTGTCCGACGGCAGCAACTCCTTCCGCTACATGGACATGGCAAGTCTGACCCGTTCGCAGGCGGTCTCTTTGGCGGAGCGTCACCTCATCAGCCCGGAATTCACCACCAACCGGGAGGGCAGAGGACTTCTGCTGACGGAGGACGAGAGCGTTTCCATCATGCTCTGCGAGGAGGATCATATCCGATTGCAGGTGATGAAGGCGGGACTTGCGCTGGAGGAAGCATACGACATTGCGGACAAGATCGACACCATGCTGGACAGCCGCCTGCAATACGCCTTCGATGAGCGCATCGGCTTTTTGACCCAGTGCCCGACCAATTTGGGTACCGCCATGCGGGCGTCCGTCATGCTGCACCTGCCGGCGCTCAATGCCACGGGACGCATCGCAGGACTGGCAGCAACGGTGTCGAAGCTGGGCTTAGTCATTCGAGGCGCCTACGGCGAGGGTTCGTCGTCGAGAGGCAGTATTTATCAGCTGAGCAATCAGATCACCCTCGGCATCACCGAGCAGGCGGCAATCGACAACCTGCGTGCCATCACCCTGCAGATCGTGGCGCAGGAGCGGGCGGCGCAGGAGCAGCTTGTCAAGAATGAAAACGAAATCGACCGCATCTGGCGTGCCAAAGGCGTACTGAGCAGTGCACGGCTTTTGAGCGGCGATGAATTTATGGAGCTGATCTCCCTTGTGCGTATGGGTGCGGCACGAAACGTGTATGAGATGCCCATGGAGAAGATCAGTGAACTGATCGTACAGATGCAGCCTGCGACCATCAATGCGGCCAGCGGCAGAGACCTGACGCCGCAGGAGCGGGATGCGATCCGTGCGCAAGCGGTGCGCACCGCCATTCTATCCTAAGGAGATGTATATATATGATGTATAAATTTACAGGCTTTACGGAAAAAGCCAATGCGGCGCTCAATGCCGCCATAGAGAAGGCAGAGGAGATGGGACACACCTACATCGGCAGCGAGCATTTGCTGCTGGGTCTGCTCAACGAGCAGGGCGGTGTGGCGCTGTCCGCACTGTCTGCCGCCAAGATAACGGCGGACAGCGTGGAAAACATGATCCGCAATACGGTGGGGATCGGTGTACCGACCATTCTTTCCCCCAACGATTTCACTCCCCGCTGCAAGCACATTATCATGGATGTTGCCATTGCCCAAGCCAGAGCCATGGGACACTCCTATGTGGGCACGGAGCATCTGCTGTTTGCCCTGCTGAAGGAAACGGACAGCGCCGCCGTGACGATTCTGCGGGAGCTGGGTGCGTCGGTGCAGGACATCCTGACCAATCTGACAAAGGCCATGGGCAGCGGCGGCAATTATAAAAGCTCCGCCGAAACGAAAAAGGCGAAGAATCAGGCGAACACGCCGACCCTGAACCAGTTCGGCAGGGATCTGACCGAAGCGGCGGCGAAGGGTCTGATCGACCCGGTCATCGGCAGAGCGCAGGAGATCGAGCGTGTGATACAGATCCTGTCCCGCCGTACCAAAAACAATCCCTGTCTCATCGGCGAACCCGGCGTCGGTAAGACCGCCATCGCCGAGGGACTGGCGCTGAAAATTGCCACCGGCGAAGTGCCGGAAACCCTGCGGGATAAGCGCATCGTGGCACTGGATCTGACGGGTATGGTCGCAGGTACAAAGTACAGAGGTGACTTCGAGGAGCGTATCAAGTCGGTCATCGAAGAAGTGATCAAGGCGGGCGACGTGATTCTGTTCATTGATGAGATTCACACCATCGTCGGCGCAGGCTCTGCGGAGGGCGCCGTGGATGCGGCGAACATCCTCAAGCCCTCTTTGGCGAGAGGGGAGATGCAGGTCATCGGCGCCACGACCATCGAGGAGTACCGTAAGAATATTGAAAAGGATGCTGCACTGGAACGTCGTTTCCAGCCGGTCACCGTGGGTGAGCCAAGCGAGGACGAGGCCATCGAGATTCTGCGAGGTCTGCGGGATAAATACGAGGCGCACCACAAGGTTCGCATCACGGACGAAGCCATCATCGCAGCGGTCAAGATGTCGTCCCGCTATATCGGCGACCGTTTCCTGCCGGATAAGGCCATCGACCTGGTGGACGAAGCGGCTTCGAGAGTGCGTCTGCGTGCCTTCACGGCGCCGCCGGATCTGAAAGAGCTGGAGGATCAGCTCAAGGAAGTGGGCGACGAGAAGGCGTCCGCCATCAATACGCAGGAGTTTGAGCGTGCCGCCGAACTGCGGGACAAGGAAAAGAATCTGCGTGAGCAGTTGGAAGCACAGAAAAAAGCGTGGCAGGAAAAGAACAAGGGCAGTACCGATGAGGTGACGGGGGAGGAGATCGCCCAGATCGTGTCCCAGTGGACGGGCATTCCCGTAGTCCAGCTGACGCAGGAGGAAAGTGAACGACTGCTGCACATGGAGGAAGAACTGCACCGGCGTATTGTCGGACAGGACGAAGCCGTCCATGCCGTAGCCCGTGCCATCCGCAGAGGTCGTGTCGGACTGAAGGATCCCAAGAGACCCATCGGTTCCTTTATCTTCCTCGGCCCCACGGGCGTGGGCAAAACCGAGCTTTGCAAAACGCTGGCGGCCACCATGTTCGGGGACGAGAATGCAATGATCCGTCTGGATATGTCCGAGTACATGGAGAAGCATACCGTGTCCCGGCTGGTCGGCTCACCGCCCGGATACGTCGGCTTCGAGGAGGGCGGAGAGCTGACTGAAAAGGTGCGCCGCAAGCCGTACTCGGTGATTCTGTTTGTTGAGATAGAGAAAGCTTTTCCAGTTGTTTTCAATTTGATGTTGCTGTTTCTGTATGACGGCATCCTGTCCGTCTCTATGGG
>JAQXLO010000113.1 GCA_029012165.1 Oscillospiraceae bacterium
CTCCACATAGAGAATCTCGATGGAGCGTTCACAAGCCTGCTCCCAGGAATCCTCCACATAAAACGCCAGGATGGGACAAAGCTTTTCACGGGAATAGGGGTTCTTTTTGGAGACCTCGGTCTGTCTGGAAATGAGAACACGGGTGCCGCCGGGAATGGAGATCCCCGCCATATCCGCAATCTTCTGCGCCGTCTTGCCGACGATTGCAGGATTCATGGTGCCGTTGGCACGAAGGATAAACTTGGAAAGCTGTTCCGATTCCGACGGGGAAAGGAAATAGCCGCCCTGCTTTTCCAATTCGTCAACGACCTTTTTTTCAATGCAGCGTTCCGTAACAATAGACTGCTCGGAGGCGCAGATGGTGCCGTTGTCAAAGGTTTTGCTGTCAAAAATACGCTTGACCGCCTTGGGGATATCCGCCGTGCGCTCAATGAAAGACGGGCCGTTGCCGGGGCCGACGCCGATGGCGGGGTTTCCGGAGCTGTACGCCGCACGAACCATCGCTTCGCCGCCGGTCGCCAAAATCAGACCGATGTCCCGATGCTTCAAAAGGGCGTTGGTTGCCTCCATGGTGGTCAAACTGATATAGCCCACCAATCCGTCAGGCGCACCGGCAGACCGTGCGGCATCCTGAATGATCTTCGCCGTTTCGATAATGCTGTTTTTGGCGCCGGGGTGGGGGCTGATGACAATACCGTTGCCGGCCTTGATGGAGATGATCGACTTGTACAGCGTGGTCGATGTGGGATTGGTGGACGGAATCAGTGCCGCCACGACGCCCACCGGGACGCCGTACTCCAAAACACCGTTTTTCTTGTCCTCACGCAGCAAGCCAATGGTTTTAAGATCCTTGATGGATTCCCAAAGAATCACACTGCCCAGCTGGTTTTTGAGAATCTTGTCCTCCCATTTGCCGAAACCCGTTTCCTCATTGGCCATTTTCGCAAGCCGCTCTGCGTTTTTCGCTCCTGCCTGAGCAATGGCAAAACAGATGGCGTCTATTTTATCCTGCGAATATGTTGCAAGGATTGCCTGCGCTTTTTTGGCTGCGGCAATCAGGTCACGCACTTCCTGAATGGACTGCAAATCTTTGTCGAGTGCCATAGTTCCGATTCACTCCTTTTCAATATCCGAGAGGATTGTCTGCGATCTCACATACGGTATTGGCAAACGCTTCGCAGGCCGCCTTGCAAGCCGCCTGATCGCCGACAAGCAAGCCGCCGGCGAAGTTGGTCTCCGTGGGCGGTCCGTAGAAAACTTTCATCTCCACATCCGCCGCCTTAACTGCCGCATCCAGTCCCATCATCGCCTCCAAAGGCGGTGCGATCAGATACGCCATGGCGATACCCTCCTGCACGTCCGCTTCCTTGGAAAGGAAGGAACCGGTACGGGAAATACAGTGGGCGAAGTAGACGATGGAGTCGTCGTCATTGGCACTATAGAAGCAGCTGTCGTTTTCAATAAAGCTGACTGCCGCCTGCAAGCCACTGCGCACTTCCTCCGGCTCAGGACCTGCCAAGATGCCGATAAACTCACCGGCAAGCTGTGTGGAGGCATTGGAGGAGCCGGCATACATACTGCGGGCATAAACCACACGAACAACCGCTTTTTTGGTCGCTTCATCCAGTGCGGCATAGGACACATCATCGCAGTCGGTGGTGATCAAACCCAGACTGCGCTCCCCATCTTCACAGCCGAGAGCCTTAAGAAGCATCGGGTCTGCGTTGGGTATAATCTTTACACTCAGCACTTTGGTACGAATCGGATCATGTTTCATCTTTTAACAACCTTCCATTATCCGTTTTGCAGCTCAACGCCGCTCTTTTTCGCTTTAAGAATCTTTTCAATCAAATCGGCAATATATGCACCGGCTTCCACCGCCGTAATACCGCCGGAATGGATGTTGGAAACAACGGTTCTGCGTGCCTCCGGCATCCCAACCGTGGCTTCATAGGCAATGTATGCGCTCATGCTCTCCGCTGTAGCCAAACCGGGACGTTCACCAATCAGCACACAAACCACTTTGGGACGCAGTGCCTCACTGATGGCGTCCTCGGCGCCGACACGACCGTACTTGACATAGAACGGTGTACCGACGGAAATCCCCTTGGATTTCAAGCCGTCCATGATGGCGGGAAGAATATTTTCCAAATTCGCCTTGATCGCCGTGGAGGACAGACCGTCGCTGGCGTAGATCTGCACATCCACATTCTTTTGACATTTATTTTGCAGTTCCCGAATCGTCTCGTCCGAAAAACGTCTGCCGAGATCGGGACGGGTGAGAAACTGATTTTTGTCCGTGCAAAGGGTTTGTACGCTAAACAGACCAAGCTTTTCCAAAAGAGCGGGATCAACGTCCATAAAAACCGCATCTCTTGCGGCGGCATGGTCGGCACGAAGGGTCAGCATGGTTTTGGTTTTCATACGTCCGCCGGCACGTCCCACACCGATACGAGCAGGGGTCTTGCTCTTCATGCGCAGCAGAGAATCCATATCCGCCGGATTCTCCAAGGTAGGTGTTGCCTTGCTTTCCTTGGAAGTAATATCGGTGGTGATATTGATATCGGCAGTGCCGCCTGCGGAAGATGCGCCGGAAAAGGTCACAGAAGCCGGCATCGATGCCTTGATGGCACTGTCCACCGCCGCAGCGGACACATTGCCGCCCATCTCCGAAAGCACCTCTGCAATGATACGGCTGAGCAAATCGTT
>JAQXLO010000114.1 GCA_029012165.1 Oscillospiraceae bacterium
GGGGTTATACAAATGATGTTACTGATTGGTGTTCTTACGGTTCCGGTACTCTGCGGCGCTGGTCTTGTTATGGCCTTTCTCGGCAGTGAACAGGAAAAAATTGCATAAGGCAACACCGTACAAACTGTCGATGAAGGCGACCGAACGAAACGGCATTCGGCTCTCCTTTTTCGGCAGTTCCTTTGTTTTATCGCCAACAAACGTTTGTGTATATCTGTCATTTGACACATCCGGTGTATCTGTGGTATAATAAAATATCAAATTATGTCAAAGAATGGATGTGGTTTTATGCCTTTTTCCGATTTCGGTGTCCTGCTGGGTGATGTTTCTCTTGCGGAAATTGAGTACTTCACCAAGGATCCCATGAAGGCCCAGCGCTCCACCCTGCGCAAGATTCTGCGCCGCAGCAAAAACTGCGAGCTGGGAAAAAAGTACAACTTTAAAAACATTCAGTCCATCGATGACTACCGCAAAATGGTGCCGCTGTCCACCTATGCGGACTACGAGCCGTATGTGGAGCGGATGATGCGGGGCGAAAAAAACCTGATGTACACCGGTCCCAACATCCGCTACTGCTCCTCCTCCGGCAGTGTCGGCAAGCCGAAGATTTTGCCCAAGAGCATCAATGACCTGTGGAAAATGCAGTGCATCGGCTTCTCCTGCTCTGTCGCCACCGCCGCCCATCACCTCAAGCGCATGGGCAAAAAACTGCCGGCACAGATGGGTCCGCTGGTGCTGATTCTCAACGGTCATCCCACCGAGGACGGCAAGCGCTGCAACGGCGCCGGGCAGGTGCCGCTGGACTATCTGAAGGCCATCATTCCCACCTTTTGCACATCTCCCGTCTCCCTGATGTATCCGAAAAACGAGGAACTGATCAACACCTCCTACCTCCAGCTGCGTTTTGCGCTGGAGAATCGCAAGGTCAGCTATCTCGGCTCCATTGTCATCACCCTGCTGACCACCATGTTCGACTATCTGGAGGAGAACTGGCAGAAGCTGTGCGACGATATCGAACAGGGCATCATCAGCGACGACGTTGCCATCACCCCGGATCTGCGCCGGGAGTACGAAAAGAAATTCAAGCCCAATCCCGTCCGTGCCGCCGAGCTGCGCCGGGAATTTGAAAAGGGCTTTGACGATCCCATTGCGCCGCGCATTTGGCCTCGCCTTACATGGGCGTACGGTATGGTCGGCTCGAACCTGAAGGTCTACATTGAGAAACTGCGCCGGTACATCGGTCCCGACGTACCTTTGCACAACATGGGCTATGCCGCCGCAGAGGGCTTCTTTGCCATGCCCACGGAGCTGGACGTGAACGACAGCGTACTGCTGCCCCACTGCATCTTTTTTGAATTTATCCCGGTGGGCGATGACGAAGAGGAGGAAACGGCGGAGAATCCCGAAACCCTGCTGATTGACCAGCTGGAGGTGGGCAAAAAGTACGAGGTCGTGGTCACCAACTTCTCCGGGCTGTACCGCTACCGCATGGAGGACGTGGTGCAGGTCACCCGGATGTACAACAACACCCCGCAGGTGGAACTGCTGTACCGCCGCAATTTGGGCATGAACATCGCCAATGAAAAGACCACCACCCAAATGATCGACTTTGCCGCCAAGGAGACGTCCAAGCTGACCGGCATTGACTTTGTCGGGCACAGCTTCTACGCCGACTACTCCACCAACCCGCCCCGCTACTGTATGCTGGTGGAACCTTCCAAAGAAATCACGGAGGATGAGCGTCAGGCGATCTGCAAGGCGCTGGACGAACAGCTCAGAGCCGTCAACGAAAAATATCTCAAGTATCGCCGCTGGGGTATGCTGAATGACCCCGAAGTGCTGATCCTGCAGCCCAAGACCTATTGGGACTATCGGGAATCCCTGCGCGGAAACGGCGTTGTTCTCAACCAGATCAAGCCCGTTACCGTCATCAATTCCGATGCCCGCCGTGACTTCTTCCTCGGTCATGTGGTGACCGAGTCCGGCACGGTGGACGAGTGGAAGAAGAAACAGAAGGGTGTAAAATGAAGAAGCTTCTTTCTCTGATTTTGTGTTTGTGCATGGTGGTTTCCTGCGCACTGTCTGCCTTGGCCGCACCATCACCCTATCTTACCGATCTGCCGACGATTTATGTCCATGGCTCCGGCTCTGCGCTGTACATTCCCCAGCCGGACGGCTCCAAAAAGCAGATCTACCCCATCAAGCTGCCTGCCGACTTTATGGAAAAGCAGGTCAAGGGCAATTTGGATGTTTTTGCCAAGGCATTCTTTACCCAGCAGTGGGACGAGTTTTGCGTTGTTTTGCACGATGTGATCGTACCGCTGTTTGACGATCTGCGTTTGGACGAGAACGGCAACGCTCCCAACGGCAGTGTTGTGGACTGGCGTCCGAAGCTGAACCCCGCCACCGTGGGCGGCAAATATGCCTTTGACCAGTTTCCGTTTTTGTTTGATTTTCGGATGGATCCCTTCAAGACGGCAGATGTCCTGCACGATTATATCGAAAAGGTGCTGGCTGTCACAGGCGCCGAAAAGGTCAACCTTGTCGGTCGCTGCCTCGGCGCATCCATTACCTCTGCCTATATGCAGAAATACGACGGGCAGTACATCGCCTCCAACCTGATTTACAGCGCCGCCATGAACGGCGCTACCCAGTGCAGCAAGTGCTTCTGCGGCGAGATCTATCTCCAAAGCGACGGCATCGAGCGGTATGTGTACGACCTGAAGCTTTTTGCCGACGAGACGCTGAACACCCTGCTGCAATCCTTCGTCACATTGCTGAACAAGACCTATGGGCTGGATATTCTCTCCTGGGCTGTCAATAATGTATACAAGGACATCTATATGCAGATCGTCCCGCCCATTCTCAGCGAGACCTTCGGCACCTATCCCGGCTACTGGAGCATGGTCAATGACCGGGACTACGAAAAGGCCAAGGCCACCGTTTTCCACGATGATCCGGAAAAGTGGAAGAATTTCATCGACATCATCGACAACTACCACTACAACGTGCAGGTCAAGGCGCCGGAGCTGTTCCGCCATTTCCAGGAAAAGGGCATCACCATGGCGTGCATCGCCAAGTACGGCTTCCAGTCCATCCCCGTGGACAAGGATTCCGACCTACTGTCGGACGGGATGTGTTCGGTGGAGGACGCCACCTACGGCGCCACCACGTCGGGGCTGATGGATACACTGAGCAAAGAGTATCTCGCCGCCGCCGAAGCGAACGGCACCATGCGCTTCATCTCCCCGGACAAGCAGATCGACGCCTCCACCTGTCTGTTCCCCGAGCGAACATGGTTCATTAAAAATTTGTCCCACAAGGCGTTCCCCGTCTGTGTGGAGGCGCTGATGGCAAAGATCGTCAATGACGGGGGAATGACCGTGTTCAGTGACGAAGCGTTCCCGCAGTATTTGGTGTATGACCAGGAGAGCGAAACGATTTCTCCGCAGATGTCGGATCTCCCGCAGACCTCGGCTCCTTCGCAGACATCGGACAACAGCGATACGACGAAACGCTATCGTGTGTCCTATTTCACCGCACTGAAACGCTTCTGGAAAGCGGTATTTACCTTGATTCGAAATGCGATTGAAAGTAAAAGGAGTATTGCCTGATGCATAAAGCTAAAATTTTCTGCGCCGTGCCGTGCTGTGCCGCCATCCTGACGGCAAGCGCCTGCGGCAAAACGGAAGCCCCGCAAACCACCGCCGAGCCGCAAACGAGCGTGCAGCCTGTGAAGACCTCTGCGCCGGCACAGAGCGGTGAGGTACCCTCCGCTGCCGTGACCGATGTGGAGGGCACGAGCGAGGAGGAGAGTACACAGCCGGTCGAAATCCATTTGGAGGACGGCTTAAACAGTACGGATGTTGCCCAGGTTCTGGCGTTCTACAAGCTGGCGGCCGCCAAAAACGACACCAACAAATACACCAAAAAGCTGACTCTTGTGAGCATTGACGGCGGCGAGGGTCGGATAGGGAGTCTGGTCTCCTACTTTGAACCCATTGCCCAAACCGCTGTCAAAAACAATTCCGTCACCAACGATCCCCTGCCGGGCGACTACAAGAATATCCGCCCCTCCGACTGGCAGTCCGCCACGGCAGTCAGCGATGGCACCTATACTACCATCACCGTCAAGGTCGTGCCCCAAACGGACGGCGCAGACGGCAAACTGCTGGAGGGTAGCGTGGGCAGGAGTATGAGCGTGCTGGATGGCATTCCCACTGCGGTTGCCGCTATGCCCGGCGTATCCGCCGACTTTGAAAACGGCAAAGTCGAGCTGGAATATCTCAATCCCACCATTCAAGTCAAGATCAACAACCGCACCGGCGAATTTGTCCAGGGCGGCTGTAAATGGTACTACCGTGTACACCCGACCCTGTACACTCTGGACGGCAAAGTTCTCGGCATGAAGGTGCATCTGAAAAACGCCACAGGTTATGTGGACTATACCGTGACCTATTAAGGCAACGCTGCATATATCGTGGCGCACGCCTTGCTTGAATCTTATTCCGTCAGCTTACGCAAAAATCCCTTGACTTGCGACAGCAAGTCGGCGGTATTTCCGTACAACCTGACGAAAAATCTTGCTTCGCAATCCGCACACCCCGATTGTGCGGTATTGCCTGAAAAAACAACCGCCGCAGCAGGACGCTCCGGCGGTTGTTTGCATCAGGTGAACAGTTTTTGCAGCAGGACAAGGATCAGCGCATGGACGGGATAGAAGGCGTAGCAGAAATACTGGAACCACTTGCTGTGGTACCCTTGCCGCCCGTTATACAGCCAAATGGGAAGCAGCGCAAGGATAGCGAAGCCCTGCTCGATGACCTCGAAGGTGTGTCCGAACAGCGTTACTTCGTAGTACAGACCGTCCAACTGCGTATTGACGTAATACATGGCGGCAAGCTGTCCGATGATGCACCACCATTTTTTGCCGTGGAAGAAGTAGAAGATGTAGACCATCAGCACACCGGCACCGAAGAAGTCCAGCATGGCGAGCTGTCCCGCCAAGGCGGTGACGGCAACGGTCGGGACAGCCACAAGGATCGTGCGCCACAGGAATTTCTTTTTAAACAGAGCCAAAAGCTTTTTGCCCGTGGATGCGCTCTGCTCCGGCAGGGCGCATTTCTGCTCTTTCTTCACGATTTCCTTTTTCTTGACACGGTCGATCAGGCAAATGCCTGCGAGTGACAGAAGGAATGTCCACAGCACGTTTTGGTGTACGGGGTAAAATGCGGCGCCGCCGTACATGAGATTGAACGGGATCTCCGAAACCACGGCAAAGGCCAACAGGCGCAGGATGTATTTTTTCAGATCATGTGTGTGATAAAAGCCCTCCACGATCATGAAGGCGAAGATGGGGTAGGCCAGACGACCGACAGCAGTCATCCAGCGATTGCCCGGTATGACCGTTGCCCATAGGTGGTCGCTGAGCATAAAGAGCATGGCGAGAATGTGCAGCACGAACGAGCTGATATCTATACGTCGGTTTGCTTTTATCATACGAATCCTCCATTCTTCATAAATGTTTGGAACAGTTTCATTATACAGAAAAGACAGAAAAATGTCAAACAAGAAAAACCGGCAGGAATAAATCCTTGCCGGTTTCGTTATGCAAATCACCTTTGGGCAAAAGCGACACTGCGAAATAGAACTTGCAATAATCTGATCCAAGGAGATTGCCTTTGAAGCATTTAAAACTTTCATCGCACAAAACAGTGTTGTGCTCAAGCTAACTCGATCAAATATTCGTTAATTAAAGCTAAATTTATGTCAAATACATTTGTTCTTCGGCGATGTAAATTTTTTGCTTTCTGCTACACAAGGCGTTATGTCATTTGATGTCCAGAGATTCGGTATACATTCAGAGGATATTTGTGCATAAGCCGCTGCCGGTTTTCTGTTTAAATTCAAACTCAAATTGCCTTCTGTTCTGATATCGGCGTCTTTTTGTGCGGCCATCCTATACTGAATCTTAACAGCCTGTGCAGTCAATGAAACATTTGCTTCCGGCATGGAAAAGGTGTAGCTTTGTGCTAAACTGCCCTTTAACTTGCTGGAACCGGATATCCATTCTTTAAATTCATACCCTTTGGATGGTGTACAGCTTACAGTTACACTACTGCCTGCGATATATTTTCCGCCGCCGCTGACAGATTGAATTCCGGTACCCCTTGACAGGGAAAGTGAATACTGATTACTCTTTGCTCTTGCTGTAAGGGTAACATTTCCAGCCGGCATTTTGAAGGAATAGGACTGAGATATACTGCCTTTCAGCAAGTTGGTATTGGATGAATTCCATCCGTTGAACACATATCCCGTTGCAACTTGGCACGATACCGTTACACTTGTGCCGGCATAGAAGGAGCCGCCGCCGCTAACAGAAGTAATACCGTTATCTCCTCTTGCAACTGAGATAGTATACTTCGGATTCTCTTTGGCAGAAGCGAATATTGTAATATCCTTCCCTGGCATGACGAATGTTGTGCTTACCGAATTGGGATAGTTGATGGTGTGTCCACTCCAACCACTAAATGAATAATTCGGCTGTACAGTCGCATTGATGGTAACGATATCACCAACTTTATACTGTCCGGAGCCGGAAACGCCTGAAATACCGGTTCCGGCTTTGACAGAAACCGTAAATGTTTTGGCCGTACCCGTTGCTGTCAAAGTCACACCATGCTCCGGCATAATAAATGTATAAGACAGTTGAGAGCTTCCAAATCCGGAAGAATCGGAAGTCCATCCAGAAAATTCATAGCCCTGTTCCATCACTGCGGATACGGTAACAGACTGCCCAATTGCGTAGGACCCCCCGCCGGTGACGCTGTACACTCCCACTCCGGCATGAAGAGTCACTTTTGGTTTAATATAAGTAATTACTTTGAGACTCACATTGCCCGCAGGCATAGTGAATTTATATGTTTGCGTTGTTCCGTTTGGAAGCAGTGCAGGATCAGACGATGCCCATTGCCGGAAGGTATATCCGATCAGCAGCGTAGCGGTTACAGTGACAGTGTCTCCGGCACGATAGGATCCTGCGCCCTGCACATCTGCAACACCGCTGTCGCCGGACAACGAAACCTTATAGACTCCTTTTCCGGCTTTGGTTGTTGTGGCTTTCGTCGTTGTTGGTTTCGTTGTCGATGGAGCCTTCGTTGTCGATGGAGCTTTCGTTGCTTGCGTTGTACTTGGTTTTGTAGTGTTGTTTTCCGCTGTTGTTTGAACCACATTATGTGTTTCGATCGTTTGTTCAGCAACTGTCGCTTCCGTCATCAAATTGGCTTCGTTGCCGTTTTCGACCCCTGCGGTCGACTCAACCATGCTCAAATCCTCATGGGAAATAAATGCCGGTCGTATACCGTATGTACATACATCTGTTCTGGCAACCGTTTCCACCGCTCCATACTGATTTACGGCGCAAACCATTTCAGAATTATCGCCGGCAGATCGCAAAATCCACGAACCGTGATTCTCATCGTCCATAACAATCATCCCTTGGATGATGGCATAATCTGTACCGACAGCCATTCGGTCGTCATTTGCTTCCATATCAGTACTGAATCCGTACCCATCATTTATCA
>JAQXLO010000115.1 GCA_029012165.1 Oscillospiraceae bacterium
GATATCACCGTCTTCGGAAATTTCCTGCGTCTCGCCGTCCACCTCCATCTCCGACTCACCGAGGGTCAGCTTGATCTCGCCGAAGTCGTCCTCGCTCGCCGTCGCCGCCACCAGCCGCGACAGCTCCCGCATATACCGGGGCGGTTCGGAAGCTTTCTCTTCGGCAGACGCAAAAATAATTTCCGTTGGCAACAGTGCAAAACATAGAAACAATGCCGCCGCTTTAACTAAAAACCGCTTCATGGCAAGCGTCCTTTCTTTCTGAACGATGTCTTTTCACATTTTTATAGTGAGATATTCCATCCTCCGGCAAGGTAGCGTTCGAGGGTGACGCAGTCCCGCAGGTCAACGGAGCCGTCCCCGTTGACGTCGGCGTTTTGCAGGTCGATCACTGCGTTCCAGCCGCCGGCAAGGTAACGCCGGATCATGGCTACATCCACCAGATCCACTTCGCCGTCTCCGTCTGCATCGCCGGGCATATAGACGCTCTGCCGCTCTTTCACGCGCACGGTGCAAGAGGCAACTGCTTCACTGCCTTTGACCTGTGCCGTAATTTCAACGGTTCCCGGCGCTATTCCCGTCACCCTGCCGTATGCATCCACGGTGGCAATGTCGGGATCGCTCGACGTCCAAAGGATCTCCCGTTTTTCCGCAACATACGGTGTAAATTCCGTCTGGATGCAGCTCACCTGTCCGATCTCGATTTCCGGCTGCAAACACTGCGCTGTAATTGTGAATACGGTGATGGTGTAGTCGAGCTGCACCACGCCGGTATCGACGGTTACAGTCTGTGTGCCGGGCACGGACATATCATATCCACTGCACATATCGGGGGTGACGTCTATGGACTGGGAAGCGTACTGGTAGACGCCGTAATCGGTCGATCGTGTTATTTCGATTCTTCCGCCGGTCGTATCGAGTGTTTCTCCCAGAGCATACGCCGTTTTGTAGGGCTTGCTGCCAAAGTAGCTTTCATAGATCACGCCGGCTTCATAGCGATCCAAGTACTGAATGACAAAAGAATCTCCGATCTTCTGCTTGTTCGAGAGTATGTAGACCAGCACATTTTTTTCGCCCGGTGTCTCGTAGTCGTTTGGATTTTCCAGCTCAACACTAATTCCCTGATCCGCCATAGAGATTTCTTTCTGCGTTCCGTCCTTCCAGGTGAGCAGCACCCTGCCGCTTTTCGCCCTCCTACTCGATATTGCTACAAATCGTTCTCCCACCAGATATTCCGTCTTATACGGAACCTGCGTAATCTGCAAGGAAACCAAATTCGTACTGTCTATATCCGTACGGAAAACATCAAAAGACGTTGTACAGCCGCCGTAGTGCACCGTCACTGTTTTTGTCGGATTGACGCTTGTGGGCTTTTGTATTCTGCTGCACATATAGTCCCGCAGCGGGAGCACCTGCGTGCTGCCGTCAACATATTCCACCAAAATGCTGCCGCCATCCGTGCAGACCGGGTACCCGGTCTTGTCCGTATATCCGAAAGCCACCAGAGCTATATTTTTATAATACAGCACATAGGGAAGGGAGTGCATGGAAATCGCCGCAATCTCTTTTTCAGGCGTTGTTACCGAAAAATAAAACTTCGTCTCACAGCCCGCATAGGTCACTGTCAGTTCCTGTGTGCCCAGCGTATCTGTGGAATAGGTACACATATTCTCCGTCACATCCATGATTTCCGATGTACCGTCCGCATAGTATACACGGATTTGAATATCTGTCAGATCCACGTTTTCTCCCTGCAAAGCCTGCGGCAGATTTCCGTCCGGCGCAATGCGCACGACCTCGGGCTGCACGACCGACACGGCAAAGCTGCATGATGCGCCGCCGCAGGACACTTCTATGACATATGTGCCGGCTTCTTCTAAATCGGGCTGCATATACATCGCCTCTGTCAGCGGCAAAATGCGGGACGTGCCGTCGGCATACTGTGCGCAAATGGCTGCACCGTCCGCAGAAAATGTTTCGCCCGGGAAATACACTGTCTTGTCCGGCAGTGTCTGCATGGAGAGCTCAGTGATCGCAGGGTCGGAAACGCTCACGGTTACGGGGAAGCTCACCGTGAATGAACCGTATGCGACACGCACCGTCTGCTCACCAAGTTTGCTTGCATCGAACCCCGTGCAGTCGAACGCGGAGAACGGCACATACCGCAGATGTCCGTCTGTGAAAATGAGCTGCAATACGCCGCCGGTCGTGTCAAGCGGTTCCCCGAGGTGATATTGCTGTCTGGTCGGAGGCGTATACAATTTCACTTTCTGCAGAGTGGAGTTCTCCACACGCACGGTACAACGGGCAGAAATCTTTTTGTTTTCCATGGAAATTGCCGATATCACCACTGTGCCGGCAGAGCGTGCGTACACCGTTCCGCTGCCGTCCACATAGGCGATGGTCGTGTCAGCACTGCTCCATGTGACATCCGGCTTGTCGGCATCTGCGGGCAGCACGCAGGCGTGCAGCGTAAATGACTTGCCGACCTGCAAGGACCGCTGCGAAACATCCAGCGATACCGATTTGACCTCCCGCTTGGAAGGCGCAGCGGCATCCGGCTGCAAATACATCCGCTCGCCGTCCAGCACCATTGGCACCATATAGCCGCTTTCTTCGTCCGACCACCAGAGACTGTTGTCTGCACACTGCGCCACGAGGATGCCGTTGAACCAAAAGTCCACCACATCCGTCAGCGGTGTTTTGGCGTCAATCATGGTCTGCTGCGCATAGAGCTTGGTTTCTGCGTCGTACGGTCCAATACCCATCCAGCCGTTGTATTTGCCTGCTACTGCACCGCCCCAAACCCAGAGCGTGCCATCTGCCCGCAGAGCCGCACGATCGATGAGCTTCACCACATCGGTCAGCGGAACATCCTGCGCCGTACAAATGGGAACAGGCGATTTGCAGTCTTTCAGCGCAGATGTTGCCAGCTGTCCGTTCTTATTGGTTCCGAACGCCCAAACAGAACCATCCGACTGTAAGAATGTGACGTACTCTGAACTAAAGGAGTAATCCCATTGACTATCGTCCGTGTACCCGGAGTCGTGCAGATCTGTTCCAAAAACATACGCCTGCTGTACATCCGTCAGCGTCTCCCCATTGCCGTCGCACAGCGCTCTTGCGTACATACAGTCCCAGGATTCCAAAGCCGTGGGCTGCAGCCATGTCCAAAGTGTTCCGTCTGCGCAGCGTGCGAAAAAGGAGCCTTCTATGGAAACGACATTTGTCAGGGGCGCACCGTTTTCCTTTAGCAGAATGCGGTAAACGAGGGAGTTTTCATCGGTAGGCAGCCAAACGGTTCCGTCCCTGCGCAGCAAGCACCCGTCAAAGTTGACGGCACAAATATCTGTCAAGACGTCGCCGTCCTCCGTCTTTAGCGGATGGGGAAAGCGGAAATCGCAAAACTCTGCAGTTGGGCTATCACCGCAGCGCCAAATGGTTCCGTCTGTCTTGACATAGTACGAAGTTGCTATACTGGAAGTTTGATAGAACTGTGCAATATTTGTTTCTGCTGTGTCCGCATCCTTATTAAACGGGAAGAACGTATGGTTCCCGCTTCCGTAATAATACCCCAGTTCCCCGGACAAAGATGTACCGAAGCAGGATGCGGTTCCATCTGATTTCAAAAAAACCAAACCGGAATCCGAACATGGTATGACCTGTGTAAAGGGTTGCGGCAGTACGGTTATGCGGACTGTCGTTTGCAGTGCGCCTTGCGTTGTAGTCGCCGTAATGGCTGCCGTGCCGGGCTGCAAAGCTTTCAAATAACCATCTGCGTCCCGCACTTCGACCACAGACGGGTCGGAGCTTTGATAGGTCACCGTATTGTCGGACGGATAATCCGGCACATAGCGCAGGACAAATTTTTTCAAATCGTGCTCATACATCGTGTAGCTGTCCGTGGGAAACGATATGCGCTCCAAAGGCATATAATCGCCTAGCCAGACAACGCCTGCGCCGTAGTGATCGTCCCGTCCGGGAGCGCCCCTGTCCTTGGCTTTGCTGTACAGAATCTCTTCGATTTCTGCCGGCTTTCGTGTGCTGTCCTCGGTTTTCAGCAGGGCTACACAGGCTGCGACCAGCGGCGTTGCCATCGATGTACCGCTGTATTTGAAAAAGCCGCCGCCCGGAATGGAGGACAGCACATTCTCGCCCGGTGCTGCAATATCAATATTTGTTCCATAGTTGGAGAAGTAGGAGATCAAATCCGTTTCCCCTGTGCTGGCTACGGTGATGGCCAGCGGCACATTTGCCGGATACGTTGGAGTTATATCCAGATTACAGCCATCGTTTCCTGCAGCCGCCACACAGGAGACATTGTGGGTGTAGGCATATTCGACGCCGTCTGTAATAGAAATTTTTTCAGATGAACCGCCGAGGCTCATGCTGACCACATCTGCCCCATGGTCTACCGCATAGTGAATCGCTGCTTCAACAATCGAAAGGGGTCCGTCTCCGTATTGATCTAATATCTTGATCGGCAAGATTTTTACATTGTCCGGCGTCGCATCCCGAACGATTCCGGCACAGTGTGTGCCATGAGAATGGTCATCGTCAGGATAGGCGTCATCGTTGACGAAGTCCCAGCCGGTATCCAGCACACGCCCCTGCAAAAAGGGGTGATCTTTGTCCACGCCGGTGTCGAGGATGGCGACAACGACTTCCTCGGCATTTTCCGTGTCCAACGACTGCATGAATGTGTCCGCCCCGACTCTTTGCGTACCCCAACATTTCGATCGTGCCGCCTGCACTGCGGCATTCGTTTCCGTTGCCTGCACGGTGGTATCCACAGAGACAATCACGTCGACCATCCATGCAAGGATCGACGCATCCTGCTCCAGCAGAGCCGCCGCCTTTTCGGTGTCGGCTTTTGTGGCGTACTGCAGCACCGTCCGATTGTCCCAAATCGACAGCGTCTGTGTTGCGCCATAGGTATCCTGTACCTTACCGTCCTCGGTCTTGACAATCAGGCGGCACAGCCCATACGGCTCGGTGATGGAAACGGTGCCGCTCTCATGGTCTATCTGCACCTCGTCGCCCTGCGCCTCCAGCGCCTCCTCGGTGAGCAGACCGCTCTCGTCCGGCGCCTCGGCACCGGCAACTGCCTCCTCAGGAATCTGCAAAACGCCGTCTTCGTCCACAAACGGCACGGCATAACCGTCCTCGGAGATCTCCTGTTTCTCGCCGTCCACCTCCATCTCCGACTCGCCGAGGGTCAAGCGAATCTCGCCGAAGTCGTCCTCGCTCGCTGTTGCCGCCACCAGCCGCGACAGCTCCCGCATATACCG
>JAQXLO010000116.1 GCA_029012165.1 Oscillospiraceae bacterium
GATTTTCTTTGTCACGGAAATACTCTGCCATGGTCAGACCCGACAGGGCAACACGCATTCTGGCTCCCGGCGGCTCGTTCATCTGACCGTAGACCAAAGCGGTCTTGCTGATAACGCCGGACTCCTTCATCTCGTTGTACAGGTCGTTGCCCTCACGGGTGCGCTCGCCAACGCCGGAAAAGACGGAGATACCGCCGTGCTGACGTGCGACGTTGTTGATCAGCTCCATGATCAGAACGGTTTTGCCGACACCGGCGCCGCCGAACAGACCGATCTTGCCGCCCTTGGCGTAGGGGCAGATCAGGTCAACGACCTTGATTCCCGTTTCAAGAATCTCCGTGACGGATTCCTGTTCCTCGTAGGAGGGGGCGGGACGGTGGATCTCCCAGCGTTCTGCGGTTTTCGGTGCGGGCATTTCGTCCACAGGCTCGCCCAGAACGTTGAAGATGCGTCCCAAAGTTTCGGGACCGACAGGCACGGAGATGCTCTTGCCGGTGTCCACGGCAGGCATACCACGCACCAAACCGTCCGTACTGCTCATGGCGATACAGCGCACAACGTTGTCGCCGACGTGCTGTGCGACCTCGACCACCAGCTTGCGCTCGCCGTGCTGAATCTCCAGTGCGTTTAGAAGATTCGGCAGTGCGCCGTCGTCAAATTTAATGTCAATGACCGGGCCGATGACCTTGATGATCCTGCCCGTATTCGGATTGCTCATAACGGTGCATCCTTTCTGTTTACGTTGAACCTTCGGAACCGGCGACGATCTCGGTGATTTCCTGCGTAATAGCGCCCTGACGGGCACGGTTATACTGCAAGCTCAAGGCGTCGATCATGTCCGAAGCGTTTTTTGTGGCGGAGTCCATGGCTGTGCGGCGGGCGGCAAGCTCGCTGGCATAGCTTTCGCAGACTGCGCCGTAGACCATTCCCGAGAGGTATTCGGGAATAATTTGGTTGAACACGCCCGTGGAGGACGGCTCGTATAAAATGAATCCCTTCTGCCGCTCACGTTCCTTGTCCACCGCCAGCGGAAGAAGCTGACAGCTTTGGGGCGCTTGGGACAGCATGGAAACAAAATCGGTATACACGAGATATAAAGCATCGAACTTACCGTCTTTGTATGCCTTGGCAAGCTCCTTGCCGAGGGCACTGCACTGCGCAAGGTCGATGGTGCTGACGTTTGCGTAGGCGTCGGTCAGAACTTCAATGCCGTTCTTGCGGTAAAATTCCAGTGCTTTTTTTCCGATGGGGACAACGCAGTAGGGGGAGGTGATTTCACGCTCCCGCACCTTGCGGAACACATTGCTGTTGTACCCGCCTGCAAGACCACGGTCACCGGCAACCACGACAAAGCACACCTTCTGCACCGGGCGCTCCCGCACGAACACGCTGGAAAAATCGTTGTTGTAGTTGGCGATATCGCAGAGCGTTTCGTACAGTGCGGTGAAAAAAGCACGGCTGTTTTCCATGCGCTCCTTCGCCTTCCGCAGCTTGGAGGAGGCGACCAGCTCCATGGCTTTGGTGATGTGCATGGTGGATTCGACGGATCGGATTCGGTTTTTTACATCTCTTGCGGAAGCACCGCCCATAGATGATGCCTCCCTTTCTTATTGCTCGCCGAGGAATTCCCTGACGAAGTCGTCAAGCAGTTTGTCGAGCAGCTGCGTGTCCTCTTTGGAAAGGTCGCCGGTTTTGACGATACGCTCCAAAAGATCGCTGTATTTCAGCTTCACGTGCTCAAACAGCGCCGCCTCGAACAAGCGGATCTGATCGACGGGAATGTCGTTCAGGTGCCCGTTGATGACAGCATAGAGGATCACGACCTGCAACTCCACGGCGACAGGCGCACGCTTGTCCTGCTTGAGTACCTCCACAATGCGGTCACCCAGGGCGAGACGGGCTTTGGTATCTGCGTCCAAATCGGAGCCGAACTGGGCAAAGGCCTGCAGTTCTCTGTACTGCGAATACAGCAGCTTCAAAGTACCTGCAACCTTTTTCATCGCCTTGATCTGGGCGCTGCCGCCGACACGGCTGACAGAGATACCGGGGTTGACGGCGGGCATGACGCCCGAGTGGAACAGCTCGCTCTCTAAGAAGATCTGACCGTCGGTGATGGAAATCACGTTGGTCGGGATATAGGCAGACACGTCGCCGGCCTGCGTCTCGATGATGGGCAGAGCGGTGATGGAACCGCCGCCGTATTCGGGGGCGACACGGGCGGCACGTTCGAGCAAACGGCTGTGCAGATAGAAAACATAGCCGGGATAGGCTTCACGTCCGGGGGGACGGCGAATGAGCAGAGAGAGTGCACGGTAAGCCACGGCGTGCTTGGACAGATCGTCATAAACAATCAGTACGTCCTTGCCCTGCGCCATGAAATACTCGGCGATCGAACAGCCCGAATAGGGGGCGATATACTGCAGCGGCGCCATGTCGGATGCCGTTGCGGAAACGATGACGGTGTAGTCCATCGCACCGCCGGCTTCGAGGGACTGGGCAATCTCCGCCACGGTGGAATTTTTCTGACCGATGGCGACGTACACACAAAGCACTCCCTGACCCTTTTGGTTCAGAATGGTGTCGGTGGCGATACTGGTTTTGCCGGTCTGGCGGTCGCCGATGATCAGCTCACGCTGTCCTCTGCCGATGGGAATCATGCTGTCAATGGCCTTGATGCCCGTCTGCAGAGGAACACTGACGCTTTTTCTTTTGATGATGCCGGGCGCCTCGGACTCGATGGGGCGGGTCTCGGTGCAGCCGGTGGGACCTTTGCCGTCGATGGGTTCGCCGAGGGCATTGACGACACGACCGATCATGCCCTCGCCGACGGGAACGCTGACAACCTTGCCGGTGCGGCGGACAACGGCGCCCTCCTTGATGTCTGCATCGCTGGAGAGCATGACGATGGAAACCACGTCCTCCTCCAAGTTCAGCGCCATGCCGTACTGACCGCCGTCGAAGGAGAGCAGTTCGTTCGCCATGCAGTTGTCCAGACCGTGGGCTTTTGCGATGCCGTCGCCGACAAGAACGACGGTGCCGGTTTCGGATTGTTCAATTTTTGCTTCGTATTGCTGGATTTGCGACTTGATGATGCCGCTGATCTCTTCGGGGCGAAGCGACATAAAATCCCCTCTTTCTTAAATCACGGATTGTAACAGATTGTCACGGATGGTGTTGATTTTGTGGCGCACAGTGCCGTCGAGAGAAGTTTTCTCTGTCTGGACACGAATGCCGCCGATAACGGACGGATCGACCTCGACGTGCAGACGGATCGTTTTCCCAAGCTTTGCGCAAAGCTTGTCCCGCAGGGCATCTTCCTGCGCCGGGGAAAGCGGGACTGCCGAATAGACGGTGACGTTTTCGATGTTGTTCGCCTCGTCATATTTGCGGCAGTATTCGTCCAAACAGTCGGGGAGAAAAGCAAAGTGACCGCGCTGCGCCAAGATCTTGAGAAAGTTTAGCACATACGCATGGACGTTGCCTCGAAATGCCTTGTCCAAAAGAGCGAGACGTTCGTCCAAATGGACGTCCGGCGAGCAGATGAGCTTGATATAGTCGGGGTTTTCCTTCAGAACGGTCTGCAAGGTATGCACATCTTCGAGCAGTGCCTGCGAGCAGTTTTGTTCTGCGGCGAGGAGCCACAGAGCACCGCCGTATTCTCTTTGTACATCGCTGCGCATAGATGCCCCTCCGTCATGCGTTGTCCAGATTCTCGATAAATCCGTCGATCAGCGCCTTGTGATCGTCGGCATTGATCTCCCGCTCGATCACCTTGCCGGCGATGGAAACGGAGATATCGGAAATCTCGTTTTTGATGTCGTTGACTGCCTTTTTGCGTTCCTGTGCGATGTCGGCTTCCGCCTTTTTCAGCATAGCGGATGCCTTGGCGTTGGCCTCGGCGAGAACCTGATCGCTGTTCTTTTCCGCTTTTTTGGCAGCCGCTTTGAGAAGCTGCTGGGCTTCTGCTTCAGCGTTTTGCAGCTTTTCGCTGTATTCGGATTTGTCTTTGTCAGCCGCTTGCTGTGCCTGCGCTGCATCGTTGTAGATTTTGTCCACCTCAGCCTGACGCTTGTCGAGAATCTTTTGTACGGGCTTGAACAAAAAGCGCTTGATGACCCAGTACAGAATCAAAAGGTTCACGATCGTGACGACGATTCGGAACGGGTCAACGGAGATCAGATCCAAAAATTCCATGAAGCGGCCTCCTTTCCTGCATTATGCAAAAGAATCAAAGCTTGCCGATGAACATATTCGGGGTGACGAACATCAGAAGCAGTGCCACGATGAAGCCGTAAATACCGGTGGTTTCGGCAACGGCGCAGCCGAGCAGCATGGTGGAAGTGACGGAGCCTTTGCACTCGGGCTGACGACCGATCGCTTCACAAGCTTTACCGACGGCGTAACCTTCACCGATACCGGGGCCGATACCTGCGATCATTGCAAGACCTGCACCGATGGCGGAAGCTGCGAGAATAATTGCTCTTTCCATATTTATTCCTCCTGTAAATAGTATACAAAATTTTTAAGCAGCCTTTTGGGCTTTCTTTTGCAGTTTCTTTTGCTGCTTTTCGAGCTTTGCCGCTCTGGCGGCTTCCCCGTCCTCAGCGGCCGAGGAGATATACATCATCGTCAGCATGGCAAAGATGAACGCCTGCAGCAAGCCGCCGAAAATGTCGAAGTAGAGAGAGAACACGATGGGGATGCCGATTTGGAAGAAGGGAAACTGACCGAGAATCCCGGGCAGCCAGCCGAACACCACGTGGGACAAGCCCAGCAGTGCCGTGTAGACCAGCGTCATAATCACCGAACCCGAGCAGATGTTGCCGAAGTGACGGAACATCATGGAGACGGGGGTGGCGATTTCACTGATGATGTTGAACGGCGTCAGCACGGCGATGGGCTGGGTGAAGCCCTTGAGATAGCCGCCGAGACCGCCTTTGAGTTTGTAGAATGTGATCATGCAGAACACGACGATGGCCCACCCGGCGATGATGTTGACGTCGGCGGTGGGAGAGAAAAGCCCGAAAATACTCATCAGGCTGGACAGTGCCGACAGCGCCATCAATGCGGCGATGAACGGACCGAATGCGGCGAAGGATTCGCCCATGTTGGACTTAA
>JAQXLO010000117.1 GCA_029012165.1 Oscillospiraceae bacterium
AAATGCAGAATGAATTTTTGACACTGCGCAGGCAGGTTATCGAAAAAGATTTCGGCAGAATGAATGATAAGCAATTGGAAGCGGTCCTTTCTACGGAAGGACCGCTTTTGGTTCTTGCGGGAGCGGGCAGCGGAAAGACGACCGTGCTCGTCAACCGTATTGCCAACCTTCTCAAATTCGGTTCTGCCGCATCCTCCGAATATGTTCGTTATGAACCCACATCCACAGATATTGCGCTGATGCAGGCGTACATAAACGGCGCACCCTATGCCGAGGAATTGACGGATCTTTTGGCTGTGCGTCCCGCAAAGCCGTGGGAGATTTTGGCGATCACGTTCACCAACAAAGCGGCAAATGAGCTTAAGGAACGCATCGTGGCAAAGCTTGAGGGCAGCGTGGAGGGAATTCAGGATATTTGGGCGTGTACATTTCACAGCGCCTGTGCCCGCATTCTGCGCCGATACGGCAGTCTTTTGGGATATTCTTCCCATTTCACCATCTACGACACAGACGATTCCCAGCGTGTGATGAAGGAATGCCAGCGCATTTTGGAAATCGACGAAAAGTTTTTGCCCAGAAAAACAATCCTTCGGGAGATCAGCAATGCCAAAAATCAGATGATCACCCCGGAGGAATTCGCCGACGAGACGGCGGGAGATATCCGTATGCGCCGCATTGCTGACGCCTACGAATGCTACCAAAAGCTTTTGAAAACGGCGGACGCCATGGATTTTGACGATATCATCATGAACACGGTGCGTCTGTTGGAGGAAAACGAGGAGGTTCGTTCCTACTACCAGAATCGGTTCCGTTATATCATGGTGGATGAGTATCAGGACACCAACTACGCCCAGTACCGCCTGACCTCCGTTTTGGCGGCGAAGCACCAAAATATCTGCGTTGTCGGGGACGATGATCAGAGTATTTATAGATTCCGTGGCGCAACCATCGAAAATATCCTGAATTTTGAGGATCAGTACACCAACGCACGCACCATCCGTTTGGAGCAGAACTACCGCTCTACGCAGACGATTCTCGATGCAGCCAATGCGGTAATCGCCCACAATGCCCAGCGAAAGGGCAAAAATCTCTGGACGGCAAACGGACAGGGAGAAAAAATTGTCCTGCACACCGCAGACGATGAGATTCAGGAGGCACGCTATGTGGCCAACCGCATGGCACAGTTTGTGCATGAGGGCGGCCGCTGGAACGACAACGCCGTGCTTTACCGCATGAACGCCCTGTCCAACTCCATGGAAAATGCGCTGGTTCGCTCCGGTATTCCTTACCGAATTATCGGCGGACATCGCTTTTATGAGCGCAAGGAGATTCGGGATGCGATTGCATACCTGACTGTTGTCGGAAACCCTGCGGACAATGTGCGCCTGCGCCGCATCATCAATGAACCCAAGCGTGGGATCGGGGAGGCCACCGTTAATCATGCCGCAGAAATTGCCGCAGGTCTCGGTATCAGTATTTTTGAAGTGCTGAAACAGGCGGAGGATTTCCCGAGCCTTTCCCGTTCGTCTGCAAAGCTGAAAAGCTTTACAGAAATGATTGAGTCCTATCAGCAAAAAGTGGACACCACATCCCTTGCGGAACTGCTGCGATTTGTTTTGCAGGACAGCGGCTATCTGCAATCGCTGGAAGCAGATCCTGCGACATTTGTGGATCGTGCCGCCAACCTGAACGAGCTTGCCGCCAACCTGCAGCGATATGAAACAGAGGCACAGGAACCGTCCCTGAATGGCTTTTTGGAGGAGGTTGCGCTGATGACTGACATTGATGCGTTCAATGCGGATTCCGACAGCGTGGTTCTGATGACCATCCATGCCGCCAAAGGGTTGGAATTCAACAATATATTTCTTGTGGGCATGGAGGACGGCGTTTTCCCGGGCGCCCAGTCCCAGTATGATGCGCAGGATATGGAGGAAGAACGGCGCCTTGCCTATGTTGCCATCACCCGAGCCAAGAATAAATTGGTCATGACCAATGCCCGCTCCCGCATGATGTTCGGCAGTACGAATTTCAATCCCCCCTCGTGCTTTATTGCGGAGATTCCCCATGCACTTTTGGAGCAGACAGGCTCCTCTTTCAAGCGCAGTACGGTGTCTGTTTCGACGGAAAGGTCAAAACCTTTACAGAAAAACAAGGTGGATCGCGGCTTCTCTAATGTAAAGGGATCTGCTTTACAAGGAGATATGAGCTTTTCTGTCGGAGACGGTGTACTGCACAAAGCCTTCGGGCAGGGCGTGGTGCTTTCCGTCAAGAGCATGGGCAACGACCTGCTTTTGGAGATCGCCTTTGAAAAAGCGGGTACAAAGAAAGTCATGGCGAAATTTGCAAAACTCGAAAAGCTTTGAGAGGGCATCGGTATGAAATATGAAGCAGTGATTTTTGATCTGGACGGAACGCTCCTCAATACATTGCAGGACATTGCCGACGGCGTAAACTATGCGCTGCGCTCGTTCGGGTATCCTGAAAGAACGGTGGATGAAATACGGCGCTTTGTGGGAAACGGGGCGGTGAAGCTTCTGGAACGTGCGTTGCCCGAGACGGTGGACGAAGAAAAATTTGCACGGTTTTATAAAACCTACGATGCATACTACACGTCCCATTCCCGAGTGAAAACGGCGCCGTATAAGGGAATCTCCGAGCTGTTGCAGACGCTTCGGGCGGCAGGGATTCGGACGGCGGTATTCTCCAACAAACAGGACAACGCTGTCCGCCCGCTGTGTGCGTATTACTTCGCAGACCTGCTGGACTATGCCACGGGTCCCACCGAAGACGTGCCCAAAAAGCCCGACCCGAGGGGGCTGTACTTCATCGCAGAGGTGTTGCACACAAAGCCGGAAAGGGTTCTGTATGTCGGTGATTCCGAGACGGATGTGCAGACCGGCTTGAGCGCCGGCATAGATACCGTATCTGTTCTCTGGGGGTTCAGAGACAAGGAAACTTTGGAAAAAGCAGGTGCCTGCCGTTTCGCACAGGATGTGCAGGCGCTTAAAAACTACATATTGCCTGAAAAAAGGAGCTGACGCCATGTGCGCAGCTCCTTTTGACATTATTGACTTTTCGATTGACTTTTCGGCAGACGAACCGTGACCTTGAACAGATCGCCGTCAATGGAAATATCCAGACTGCCGCCCTGCAGGGTACAGAGCTGTTTTGCGATGGACAGCCCCAATCCGTTGCCGTCCTCACTGCGGGAGCGGTCGCCACGGACAAAGCGTTCCGTCAGTTCGTCCGGGGACAGATCGAGGGGTTCCCGGGAAACATTCTTGATCTCGAACACGCCGTACTCTGCTTCGTCCCAAATGCGCACATACACCCTGGATCCTCGGGCGGAATACTTTTTGGCGTTGGAGAGCAGATTTTCCAAAACACGGTAGGTCTTTGTGCCGTCGGCGAAAACGACAGGGGGGATGTCCGGCTGGGTAAAGCGGATGTCCAATTCCTGCTTTTCAAAGTCAGGGGTCGCTTCCACGACAGCCTGCATGGCAAGCTCGGAGAGGTTCAGCGGAATGATTTGCAGTTTCACGTTGCCTGTGTTGACTTTGCTTGCCTCGATCAGATCCTCGATCAGCCGTTTCAGTTTGGCGGACTTTTCATCCAAAATATTCAGGTAGCCGATGGCAGTTTCGTCGGTGATGTCGCACTTTTTCAGCAGATCCACATAGGAGATGACAGAAGTCAGCGGCGTTTTCAGATCGTGGGAAACGTTGGTGATCAGCTCCGCCTTGGTACGTTCGTTGCGCACGGCGTCGGCAACGGCAACATCCAGTTCATGGCTGGTGACGGTCAGGTTTTCCGCCAGCGTTTTCAGGTGTTTGGGCATGGATTCCGTGCCCTTGACGGGCAGGGATGCTCGATCGCAGGATGCATCAATGATGCGGTCGATCATGCGCAGGTACCATACGCACAGTACGCCGAAACCGAGCCAAAGCAGTATGAACAGGAACAGCGCCAATTCCAGCCTGTCATCGGCCACGCACAGCAGGAAAACGATCAGCTGTGCGCCGAGGAATGCGAGAATCACGCCCACGGCAGTATAGCGTATTTTTTGCGGCTTGCCCAAAAGAAACACGATGCCCTTTTTTAGCTTTTTGCATCCACGGCGAATCCATGCAAACACCCTTTTGCACCCTTTCCAAAGCAGAACGGGTATTTTCCAAAGGATACAGTGCCGCAGCCAAGATTCGTGAGCTTTTTTCAGACGTACCATAGAGGTGAGCCACTCCAGCAAAAGGAGCGTGAACACAGCGGCAATCAGGCTCATTGCGCCAAGTGCAATGTATTTGACTTCGATTCTTGCGCCGGAGTCGGAATAATAGTAGCCGCTTCCGTCCCAGCAATACTGCATCTCGAGGATGCGGATAAATACCCAGTAGAAAGTACACGCAAGGGCAATACAGGCGCCGCCGCTGAACAGAAAGTGCAGATCAACGGGTACTTTGTCCGTAAAGCACAGGTGAATGCCCTCTGCGCCGGACTTGTGACCGCACAAAACCAGCAGACACACGGCGCAGACCAAAAGCAGCAGTATCGCCGCAATGCAGAGCAGCAGTGCCGTTAAGGGCGTGAACGGCGTGAACAAGTTGTAGAATGCGGCGGCGGAATCGTATTTATCGCCCGGCAGCAGTGTATCCTCCAAATACAGGTACACATTGCCGTCGGGGAACAGAATGCCTGCACTGCTTCGCAGCATATCTGTATCAAACGCTCCCTTGGCGGTGATCTTTCCGTCCTTGCAGATCAGTGCATTCTCGTGGGACAGAATCGCTTCGGAGGTTCGCTGTTTGGCAGGCATATTGGTGAATATTTCCCCGTTTTCGGCAACGGTAAGGTACCGCAGATTGGACGGCTCACTGTGCAATGTGCCGACGGCGGTGCTATACTGATTTTTCTGCTCGTCCCGGATAAATTGCAGGAAGCTGTCAAAGCAATTCTCCATGCTCCGCTTTGCCGCTTCTTCGTTTTCCGTGTAATCCATGTATTGATAAATGCGGTTTTCGTACCCGTCAAGAAGCGAAAAGTCTCCGGGAAGGGAATAAAAGTTCATTTTAAATTCCTTCTCTTGAAACGCTTCCCTGCGCACAAGATAATCGTACTTTAAAAAATCACGACCGGACACGGTGTTCAGCAGCTTTTGACAGTAGCGGGCGTTGTACGGGGCGTGCTCGTCGATCACGAACAGCTGTGTTGTGGTCTCTTTGATTTCTGCGTCCGTTTCCTGCTTTGCCTGCGTGTCTATGACTGTGGTCGTGAGGGTCGTTGTCTCGCCGGATTCTGCGTATTCGGCCAGATCATATCCTGTACCGTCATAGTTCGTCGCCACATAGTACAGCTCATCGTGAATAATCTGCGCTTTGGTGTCCAGATAACGCTCCAGATTCATTTGCACAACTTCGCTTTTCTGCGCTTCCAAGGCACCAAGTTCCTGCTGAATGTCGCTGTTTTTCAAAATCTGCGAAACAAAGTACAGATCGGAATCCAGCAGTTTTTCCATATGTTCGGACTGCGTGAAGGACGGCAGCGGACTGCTCCAGCTGTTTGTGCGGTCGGTAATATATCCTGCATTTTCATAGAAAAAGATACAGAAAAAAGACAGCACACCTGCGCACAGAGCGGAAAGGATCACGCAAAGCGTTTTTATAAAAAATATGCCTTTAAAGTTTTTCGACTTTGTAGCCAAGGCCCCACACCACCTTTAAGTATTTCGGGTCTTTGGGATTGATTTCGATCTTTTCACGAATATTGCGGATATGCACTGTGACGGTTTTTTCGGTTCGGAAGGACGGTTCGTTCCAGACGGCTTCGTAAATCTGCGAGCTGGAAAGGACACGTCCCATGTTTTCCATCAGGAAGCAGAGAATGCCGTATTCCCGTGCGGTCAGACTGACCGGTTCTCCGTCCACGGTGACGATCTTGGTATCTTTGTCCAGAGACAGCCCGCCGGTCGTCAGCAGGCTTTCCTTTTCCTGCATACTTCCGAGCCGCACATACCGCCGAATCTGGGACTTCACCCGTGCCACCAGCTCCAAAGGATTGTACGGCTTTGTGACATAGTCGTCTGCGCCGAAGGATAGCCCGGCGATTTTGTCCGTGTCCTCGCTTTTGGCGGAGAGCAGAATGATGGGAAAGTTGTGCGTGCTGCGGATTTTCATCATGGCGGTCAGACCGTCCATCTGCGGCATCATGATGTCCAGCACCATGCAGTGGATCTCATTTTCTTTCAGCAGTTCCAAGGCCTGCAACCCGTTGCCGGCTTTCAAAACGCTGTAACCCTCGGCCTTGAGATAGATCTCCACAGAGTCCAGAATCGCCGCATCGTCGTCGCAGACGAGAACTTTGTACATCTTCATCATCTCCCTTGCATACAGTATAGCATATCGACTCGTGAAAGTAAAACCCGATGACTGTATTCAACCACAGAAATTCCCGAAAACGGTAAGGAAAAAATAAAGAATTCGTAAAGAAATCGGTATATTGACATTTTCGCCGCAATGTTATACAATTTATGTGACCCAGATCGCTTATAATGAAAAAGGAGAAGATTTTATGAAAGCAAAGATCACTCGTGCAATCGCACTGGCTTTGGCAGCGCTGATGGCTGCGTCCTTTGCGGCTTGCGGCAAAACCGAGACACCCGAAACCACTGCACCGGCGGAAACTGTGGAAGCGACCGTTACCCAAGCGGCAGAGACCACTGCGCAAACCGCACCGAGTGAAACGGATGTCTCCGAGGAAGCGCCTGCGCAGGAGAGCACAGCCGCAGAGGCAACCACCGAGGCGCAGGAGCTGGAAGCGCCTGCGGACAAGGCGGAGGTTCTCAAGCTGTACAATGACGCAACGGAAAAGGTTGCCTCCCGCAAAGTTGCTTTTTCCAAAAAGCGTGAAACCAAAGAAGGCGTCTATGAGGCCGGTGTGGCGCTCAAGACCTTCAAGAGCATCGTCTACAAGTTCATGGGCATCGGCGCCGAAAACGCTTATGTCAAGGACGTGCCGAAGAATGACGGCAGTTACGACCACTATTTCCAGAAGTCCACGCTGACCGAAGCGGATATCACCGATGCGACCTGCACCAAGAATGCGGACGGCGGCTTCGATCTGGTGATCAAAGTCAAGAGCGGCAGCAGCTCCATCAACGGCGGCAGCAATGAAAAGCTCAATGCACCGCTGGACAAGAGCGCCATCAGCGCCGGCAGAGACGACAAGGGCTACTGGGACCACAAGACGGCGCAGAACGTCTATGACGCCATCGACGATGTGGCCAGCGGCGCCGTGATTGACGAGAGCTACTCCAATGCCGTCATCAAGGCGACCGTGGACAAGAATGGCAACCTGACCAAGATGGACGTCAGCTTTGATATCACTTTCGACATCAGCAAGGTGTACGGTTCTTCCGGCCATGCCACCGGCACAACGACCGTCAGTTTCAGCAACTTCAAGTGGTAAATGCATAAAATTACAGGAGCTGCCTCGATGGGACAGCTCCTTTTTTCATGCCTGTGCAGTTTTTGAAACGGGATCGCTCACAGCCTTGCGCAAAAATAGTCGAGCATTTCATTGTTGGCGGCAAGGCTTTCGGCATATTCAGGGTACAACACATTGAAAGCGTGGGGGAGTGCATGGAATTCCCCCTTCGGGTAGTAGCGCAGGGTGTGTTCCGCATTGCGCCGGGTCAGCAGATGGTCGAGCTGCATGGATGTCTTTGCAAGAAAATCCTCTTGGGAGGAGAGCATCCAAACCGGAGGAAGCGACGTGCTGGTTCGCAGAACATCCTGAATGGAGGAACAGTAGAAATACGGCGAATTGCGGTATTGCGTACCGAACAGTCGCCGGCACAGATCCCGCTTCGGCAAAAGACTATCCGTGAACAGATGCAGATCGGCGACGGGGGAGGACAGCCCGAATGCCTTTACGGTGACGTCGGCCTTTTCCAGCTTGTATATTTTGCGCAGTGTGTCGGATGCATTGGCGAGGTAGCTTAAAAGCGCCAGATGCGCACCGGTGGAATCTCCGCAGAGAAACAGTCTCTGCGCATCCAACGAAAATTTTTCAGCGTGGCGGCTTATCCAGTGCATACAGCAGTTGATGTCCTCGACCTGGGTGCGCAGGTCGTTGTTTTCCGCAAGGGTGTAGTTGATGTTGACAACGGCGAACCCCTTGGAGGCGAGGTACATACAGTAGCACCTGCTGTTTTCCTTACTGCCGTGAATCCATGCGCCGCCGTGAATATTTAAAATGGTCGGCAAGGCGCCGCTGTGCTGTGCCGGGTAGTAAATATCTGTCAGATGCACTTTGCGGTTGTCCGTCAGATAGGGGACGTCCTGCACGGTACGGACGCCGAAAACGGGGGATTGTGCCGGGTCTCTTTTTTTGTCCGCATGGGACAAAAGCTTGTCCAGCAGTTCGGTAGAATCGGGAAAAGGATTCATGCACTTTCACCTCTATATAAATGTATCACGAAAAAACCGTCCTGTCAAATCTATTTTTTATGTAAAAACGAATATTTATGCATAAATTGTTGACAAATTGAATTTTCGGTGTATAATATATGCATTGCAGATTTGGAGTGAAAAACTATGTGGAATGTTTTTATCGACGGCAGCGCAGGCACAACGGGACTGCGGATTGCCGAACGCCTTTCCGAGCGGACGGAACTGAATATTCTCCGCCTGCCGGAGGCGCAGCGCAAATCTCCCGAGGCACGCAGACAGATGCTGGAACAAGCGGATGTGGCTTTTCTCTGTCTGCCGGATGATGCCGCACGGGAATCCGTTGCCCTTGCCGAGGGCACGGACACGATTTTGATCGACACTTCTACTG